>JACPRR010000230.1 GCA_016189825.1 Chloroflexota bacterium | reverse complement strand
TGCCATAATTGTATCACAGGCGGTAAGGCGCGACGCCTTTGTTGCTGGTACGGCCTCCGGCGCGGTCCGGGTAACGTCTCAGGATTGCTACGAGCCTTGCTGTGGCGGTGGCGGCGCCCTCATGGGGACCGCGCCGCGTGGTCTGGGGACCGCGTCTGTGGCGGGGACCGTGCCCTCGGTCAGGCATACCGGGCACGGCGTTGTTAGGCCCTGAGATCCTGAGTCGCTGAGAAAGCCCTCGCCATTGCAGTTGGGACAGGGGACCATTTTCTTGTTGTTATCTTCCATGGCGTGCTGACACCGCCTCCCCAGTCCAATGATACCCCCTGTCTCGGCGCCGGGACAAACTCATGCCTTGTGCGGCGACTAAGCTTGATGTTGCCACACAGGGCTTCTCAGAGCTTCCCGCGAAACGGTAAGAAACTTGAGCGAACTCGGGATGCCGGGCCCTTCGGCGCCACGGTCCCTGAGACGGTTCCTGAGGCTCTCGAAGGACTCGAAGGGCGTGGCGCTCAGGGCAAACTGGAGCCGGTATCCACGGGGCGCAGCGCGCCGGACGTAGGGGCGTATTGCATACGCCCGCCGGGATTCCGGCCTGGAGGCCAGCAATGATGGCTCATTCGCCAGGTTGCGAGCCCGCTGGCGGGCTGACCAATACTTCTTCTCCGTCCCACGAAAAACGGGCCGGCAGGTCCTCGCTCTCGGAGATATCTTTCACGTAAGCGAATACCTGCTGCGCCCGCGGGTCCCCCTGGCCCACCACTTCCGGTTCCAGGTCCGGTGTGATATAGGCTGGCAAATAGGTTACCTTCGCGATCCTCTTGTCCGCTATGTAGACCTTCGCGATCATCGTCTTCAACGAGTCGTGCCGGAATGAGTGCTTCTCGTAACCAGGCTCCGCTCTTATTCGATAGACCTGCCTCCTGAACTCCTCCCCGGCACGCCCGGAGGCGCGTTGGTCGCCCTCAAAGCCCAGGGTGTGCTCTAACGCGAAGTTGCCCAAGCTGTAGAAGATGGCCTTCGACTTGTATACCTCGATGCCCTTGAGGATGTGGGCGTGGTGCTGGAGGACCAGGTCGGCTCCGGAGTCTATCGCGGCATGGGCTGCCTCGGTCTGGTACATGGCCAGCATTCCCCGGTAGTGGACGAGGCCGGAATGCATGGACACGGCCAGCACATCGACCTGGGGCCGCAGCCTCTTGATATCTTCTTCCATTAACTTCTTGTCCTGGGGGAACAGCTCCGTGATGGTGAGGAGCGGGGTGCCGGGCCAGTGGTGCACGTGCTGGTAGGATGTGGAAGCCCTGAGGGGAGCACAGCCAGGGGCGTTTTCTTGCGCGACGCTGCCATGGTTGACCACGGAGAGATATGCCAGGAACCCGATCCTGGTCCCGTTTCTGCTCAAGACTGCTGGCTTTCTTGCTTCCTGGATGTCCCTGCCCGCGCCGACGACAGCGATGCCGCTCCGCTCCAGGATGTCCAACGTGTCGCAGAAAGCTTCCCTGCCATAGTCCATGGCATGATTGCTGGCGAAAGACATCACATCGGACCCGGCGCCCTCGTCAGTCAACGCGCGCACATTCCTGGCTGCCAGCCGCCGGGGCATGTTTGTGGACAACATGGGAATCCCTCTGTCTGACAGGGGCACCTCCATCTGTCCGAAGACAATGTCCGCTTCGCGAAGCACATGGCGGCTGTAGCGGAAGACGGAGGGCGGGTCATCCCGGTTTGGACTGACGTCGCCGACAGCAGCAAGGGTTAGTAGGCGCGACTCCTGGGAAACCATCGGCTGGCTCCTACTTCAGGGTATGGCGTTTGCAACCTGGTGACGCTCGCGCTTTCTCTGGAAACAGAGGTTGACGAAGGCTTCCAGCCCGGCCATGAACTCGGCGTCGACGCGCTCGCTGTGACCGAGCAGTTGCCGGCCCTCGACGTTCCACGTGGGAATACCGAGCTCCTCCTCAAGGCGCTTCGACACGAACTGTGCCATCCCAAGCACTGGCTGGCATCCCGTCTGCTCGAACTGCACGAGCCCGTCGGCATGGAATTGCCTGCAGGCGGCGACAGTATCCCTTATCCACCTGTCCCCGCCGCCACCCCATGAGTTGTACAGCATCATGCGCGCTACTTCTTCCAAAGGCGTTAGCTTCCTGCCGAACTCCTCAGTGTCACCGCACATCGGCATGGCGAAATTCCTCTCTCCGCCTCCATAATGCCACCAGGGCACTGAAACCCCTCTCCCTGCAAGGTAGTCCCACATGTTGCTGCCGTAGGGGCCGGTAATTCCCCATACGATGCGCAGCTTTTCTTCACCAACGGGTGTGAAGCCTCTGCTTGCCCTTTCCTTCAGTTCATCCCGGTAACTCTCGTAATACTCGGCTATCATCGAGGGGTTTGCATATTGTCCTGGCCTGGGCGGCTCGCGGAACACATCCCGGGGATGGTCAGGGCAGGGGACGATCTTGCGCAGTTGGTAAATATCATGAAGCGCAGCAACCCACCGTCGCGTAGTCGCCAGGATTTCGACGAGCTTGATTTCATCATACTTGGCTCCCGGCAAGTTAGTCTCAATCCAATCGACCAGTTGCTCAAGCTGCCTGGTAACGTAGCCGAGGTTACCTTGATAGGGGTCTTCGAAGGGAACGTCGACGGTGAATGCAGGCAGCCCCATCAGGTCTGCCAGTGTCCTGTAGCTATCACTTACGATGTTGCAGGAACCGGTGCGTGTTATCACCAGCTTTGCCCTGGGCAGGTCGCCTCCCATGAGGGCCAATGGCAAGAAGAGCATTGTCCTGTCACAGGGATAGTCGGGTAATCCCATGGCCCTTATCCGCTCCATGGCTTCTTCGGCCCTCTTGGACCCCATCCGGTCGGCAATGGGAACGAGGCTGAGTATGCGGAAATCGCCAAAGGCCCGGGCTATCGTCTCAAGTCCGGCCCCGGTCATCGCTATGAAGGGCCTGTCTTCTTGCCACCATCTCAGCTGTTCCCTGTTATGCGCCAGTAGAGCCTGGTACAGCACCTTGTTGCTCTTGAGCATGTTGGCGCCGGTACTGCTTTCGATCCGCTT
>JACPRR010000239.1 GCA_016189825.1 Chloroflexota bacterium | reverse complement strand
AGCTTGGGTTGATGGCATTGCGGGCAGAGGTTCAATGAAGGACGATCTATATGAAGATGACTGCGTCTCTTCCCCTGACGCGATTTGGCATACTTCTTCTTTGGTAGCGGCGCCATGAGACTAAACCTCGCTTGTCCTAGCGGCGCTTCAGCTTGCGCTGCGCCGCATTCGTTGAATTCACCCCTGGTCTGCCGACTTCAGCGGCAGAAAACAACTGCTCCAGCCCGGCCCAGCGGGGATCGCCCGATGCGCTCTGGCATGAGCACGCGCCCTCGTTGAGATTCCGTCCGCAGGCGGAACAAAGGCCCCGGCAGTCAAACCGGCACAGGCGCTTGATCGGGAGAGAGAGAAGCGCGTACTGCCGCACAGCCTCATGCAGGTCAAGGATATGGTGCTCGTCAATGGTGAAAGCATCGTCCTCCGGCACCGCCAGCGGCATGCCGCTCACCACATCGATGGTGGGGAAGAATTCCTCTTCCACGTCGAAGGTCACCCCGCAGGTTATCGGGCAGGCGCACCGGCTGCAGGTGGTCTCCACGTCGGTCGACAACCGTCCCCGCACCAGGATTGAACGGTCCGTGCGCACCAGTTCCACGTGGCCCTGGACGTCGAGTTCTTCATCCCCGGAAACGTCCACGGTCCTTGTGGAGCCGACCGGCTCTTTAAGGAGTTGAGCGACATTTATGACCATGATGGTAGGCTTCGCCAGAACAGCAAACAAAGTCCGTCCATTATAGATGTCGTATCTGGTGATGTCAAACTGCGAGTAGCAGAGAGGGTCTTGCGGGGGCGCACGGGGAGAGTATACAATGCCCCTCGGCTCGAAGGCCCGGCGCGTGGAACATGGAAGCCAACGGCGCGAAAACAAAGCGAATCGAGGAACTGAAGGACCGCGTGTCCGCGGAGGTGGACAACCACCGCGGCGAACTCGTCGCCCTCAGCCACCGCATCCACGACGATCCTGAGCTCGGCTTCCGTGAGGTGAAAGCATCGGCCTGGCTGTCCGATTACCTCTCCGGCTCGGGCTTCAACGTGGAACGTGGTATCAGCGGGATGCCCACGGCGTTCAGGGCGGTCTACGGAAGGCAGAGGCCGGCAATCGCCATCCTCGCCGAATATGACGCGCTCCCGGGGCTGGGCCACGGCTGCGGCCACAACATCATCGCCTCCATCGCCGTCGGGGCGGCTGTCGCCGCCAGGCCCGCCGTGGATGACCTTGGCGGCAGCGTCATGGTGCTGGGCACTCCAGCCGAGGAACTCCATGGAGGCAAGATCACCATGATCGAGCGGGGCGCCTTCGCTGACCTCGATGCGGCGCTCATCGTGCACCCGGGCCGCAGGAACGCGGCGACGGAGAAGACCCTGGCCTGCGTTTCCCTCGATGTAGAGTTCTTCGGCCGGGAAGCCCACGCCTCGGCAAATCCTGAACAAGGGTTGAACGCCCTGGAAGCGATGGTGCTCTCATTCAACTCCATCAACTCACTTCGCCAGCACATACGAAGGCAGTCCAGAGTGCACGGCATCATCACCGATGGGGGCAAGGCTGCTAACATAGTGCCCGGCCACAGCGCGGGTTCCTTTCTGGTGCGGTCGGACAACCAGCGCGACCTTGGAGAGCTAAAGGATAAGGTGTTGTCCTGTTTCGAAGGCGCCGCCATTGCGACCGGCACCCGCCTCGAATACCGTTGGGGGGAACGGCCGTACCAACCGCTGCGCAGCAACCAGGTCATCGAAAGCCGGTTTGCGGCAAACCTGTCATCGCTCGGACGCAGGGTCGACTCGCCCGATGAAACGTGGGGCGCCGGCAGCACCGACATGGGCAATGTGAGCCAGGTTGTCCCGGCGATCCACGCTACAATCGCGATCACTACCTCGCCTGAGGCGACGCTGCACTCGCCGGAATTCGCCCTGGCCGCCGCTTCCGCAGAAGGAGACCTCGGGGTGATCGATGGAGCGAAAGCAACGGCGATGACCGTCGTAGACCTGCTGGGCAGACCCCGGCTGGTGGAACAAGCGTGGAGGGAGTTCTCCACGCCAGCCGGGGTTGCAGCAGGGCGGGGAATATAATAGAGTGTAGCCCGCGGCCGGGCCGCGGACAAAGGACTCATGTTGATTCATAGCGCACTCATAATCTTATCGTTAAGGAGGACGGGATGAAGATCGCAGTCGATGCGATGGGTGGAGACCTGGCCCCTGACGAGATAATCAAAGGCGCAGCCGATGCGGCCAGGAAAGGCACTCATATCGTTCTCGTCGGCGCAGAAAAGGCAATCCACCCCCTTCTCAGGCAGTATTCAACAAACTCGCACGTGTCAATAGTGGACGCTCCCCAGACCATAGGGTTCGAGGAGACGGCGACAAAGGCGGTGCGGCGGAAGCACCATTCATCGATTGTCATGGGGATCGACCTGGTCAAATCTGGAGAGGCGGCGGCCTTTGTGTCCGCCGGGCACACCGGGGCGGTGGTCACCGCCGCCATATTGAACCTGGGCAAGGCAAAAGGCGTGGTGCGCCCCGCGCTGGGCGTGCTCTTTCCAACGATGGCCGGGACGACCTTGATCCTGGACATTGGGGCCAACTCGGACTGCAAACCGCATTTCCTCCTCGGCTTCGCCAGGCTGGGCGCCGAGTATGCGGTCAAGGCGCTCAACATACCCAATCCCCGCATCGGCCTGCTCAGCAATGGTGAGGAATGCACCAAGGGGAACCGCCTGGTGCGCGATGCGCATAAGTTGCTCGAAAACGCCAGGCTTAACTTCGTGGGCAACGTAGAAGGAAAGGACATCGTGCGCGGAAAAGCAGATGTCGTGGTCACCGACGGTTTCACCGGCAATATCATGATCAAGGCCATCGAAGGGTTCGGCGAGCTGGTATTCCATATGCTTGGCGGCGCAGCCGGGTCCGCCGAACCGGGAGGCAAGCCGCACTACGGGGAAACCATGAAGGCGCCTCTTTCCGACATGTCGAGACGCGTCGACTGGAGCGAGCACGGCGGCGCCGTGCTCCTCGGGGTGAAGGGCAGCGTGGTGGTGGCCCATGGCCGGAGCAAGGCCAAAGCCATCACCAATGCGATCCGGGTTGCCAGGGTGGCGGCGGAAAGGGTGCCGTCAACCGCGTAGGGGACGAATTCTCATGCCCATGGCTTTCGGCTGTGGCAAAATCTGCGGATCGTGGAGCGAAATGGCGAAGATGCTCGAGCTAAGCGATGATAACTTCGAGTTGGAAGTGCTAGGATCGAAGACGCCGGTCCTCGTTGACTTCTGGGCTGAGTGGTGCATGCCCTGCCGAATGATTGCCCCGATACTTGAGAACCTATCCGCCCAGTACGGCGACAGGTTGGCGTTCGGCAAGATGAACGT
>JACPRR010000237.1 GCA_016189825.1 Chloroflexota bacterium | reverse complement strand
GGTCAGGCAGTGGCAGGAGCTGTTCTACGGAAAGAGATATCTGGGGACGCCCCTGTGGAATCCCGATTTCGTCCAGATAGCGGCAGCCTATGGAATACCCGGGACAAAGGTCAAGGACCGGAATAGCGTTGCCCCGGCGATCGCCAAAGCTATGGCGCACGAGGGACCGTATCTGATCGAGTTCATTGTGGAACCCGAGGAAAACGTCTATCCTATGGTGCCGCCGGGGGCGGCGCTCGCGGAGCTCATGGAGCACCCGGAAACGAGGGCGACACCCGCGTCCACGTCTTTCACCGTGAGCAATGTATGATGCGTCGCCCCTGATGGAGGTGATGGCCCATGGCCAATTCGAAGCATACGCTGGCGGCACTGGTCCATAACAAGCCAGGCGTGCTCAACCGGGTGGCGAGCCTTTTCCGTCGCCGGGGTTTCAACATCGAAAGCATTGCGGTGGGCCGGACCGATGATCCGAGGATTTCTCGCATGACCATCGTGGTGCTTGGCGACGATGCCACAGTGGAACAGGTGCGAAAGCAATTGGACAAGGTCATCGATGTTGTCAAGATATTCGATATCACCGGCGATGACCTGGTGGCAAGGGAACTGGCGCTGGTGCGGGTGAAGGCAACGGCGGCTACGCGTGCCGAGATCGTCCAGACGGTGAACATTTTTCGTGGCGGCATCATAGATGTTGCGTCGAACTCGATGATCGTTGAGATAACCGGAGACGAGGACAAGATCGACTCGTTGCTCAACCTGCTGAGAGGCTACGGGATAAAAGAGGTGGCTCGGACCGGGCGAGTGGCCATGACGCGTGGCGGGACGGGCGGCACCTTCAGGTCGGACGAGACTGCAAAGCAGCCTTGATTGCGAAGCGCACTCTTAAGGAGGAGTAATGGCGAAGATCTACTACGAAAAAGACGCCAATCTCGATCTGCTCAAGGGGAAGACCATCGGCATCATAGGATTTGGGAGCCAGGGACATGCGCATGCGCATAATCTACGTGATAGTGGAATGCGCGTTGTTGTCGGGCAGCGGCAGGGTGGCGACAGTTGGAAAGCCGCCAAAGATGCTGGGTTCGATGTCATGAGCGTTGCGGAAGTTGGCAAGATAGCTGACATAATAATGATGCTGGTGCCCGATCAGACGCAGAAGGCCGTCTACACTGAATCGCTGGCCCAGAGCATGGGGCAGGGAAAGACGCTGATGTTTGCTCACGGCTTCAACATTCATTTCGGCCAGATCGTGCCACCGCCGTCTGTAGACGTGACCATGATCGCACCGAAGTCCCCCGGCCACATGGTACGGAGAGTCTACACCGAAGGGTTCGGAGTTCCCGCCCTGGTGGCGGTACATCAGGATGCTACGGGCAAGGCGCTGGACATGGCTCTTGCCTACGGAAAAGGCATTGGGAGCGCCAAAGCAGGAATACTGCAGACCAGCTTTGCCGAAGAGACTGAGACCGACCTCTTTGGTGAGCAGGCGGTGCTGTGTGGGGGAGTATCAGCGATGGTCAAGGCCGGGTTTGACACACTGGTTGAGGCGGGTTATCAGCCTGAGATCGCCTATTTCGAATGTCTCCACGAGCTCAAGCTCATCGTCGATCTCATCTACCAGGGCGGATTGAAATACATGCGGTACTCGGTGAGCGATACCGCCGAGTACGGCGACTACAGTCGAGGTCCGCGGATCATCAATGCCGCGACCAGGGACGAGATGAGGCGAATGCTCGCAGAGATCCAGGATGGCTCGTTCGCCCGCGAGTGGATACTGGAGAACCAGGCTGGAAGGCCGGCCTTCAATGCCATGAGGCGCAAGGAATCACAGCTCAAGATAGAGGAGGTCGGCAGGAGGCTCAGGGACATGATGCCATGGCTGAAGCCTGTCAAGTAGGAGGTCGAACCGCTATGGACCGGGTAACAATCTTTGACACTACGCTGAGAGATGGTGAACAGGCTGCCGGCGGCCTTCTGAACGCACGCGAGAAGCTGGACATTGCGCGCCAGCTTGACACACTCGGCGTGGATGTCATTGAGGCTGGCTTTCCGGTGAACTCGGCCGCTGAGCTCGAGGCAGTGCGGCTGATCGCTAAAGAGGTACGGAGGCCCGTCATCTGCGCTTTGTCCCATGCGAATGCCGAGGCGGTTGACCAGGCATGGGAAGCGGTCAAGAACGCAGCACATCCTCGCATTCACATATTCCTCTCGGCGTCGGACATCCATCTCATGCACCAGCTCAAGAAGAACCGCGAGGAAATACTTGAGGCCTCTCGCGCAATGGTCGCCCGGGGCAAAGAGTACTGCCAGGACATAGAGTTTTCTCCGATGGATGCCAGCCGCACCGAACCTTCCTACATTTATCGCATATTGGAGGCAGTGATCGATGCGGGCGCTACCACGGTCAACATCCCGGATACCGTCGGTTATGCTGTTCCCTCCGAGTACGGAGAACTCATCGCGGGGATTCTCCAGAACGTGCGGAACATAGGCAAGGCCGTGATCAGCGTCCATTGCCACAATGACCTCGGCCTTGCCGTAGCCAACAGTCTTGAGGCTGTGCGCCTGGGCGCGCGCCAGGTCGAGTGCACCGTCAACGGGATCGGAGAGCGCGCGGGAAACGCCTCGCTCGAGGAGATCGTCATGGGGCTCAGGACCAGGAAGGACTTCTTCAACCTGGGCACCGGCATCGACACGACCCAGATATATAAGGCGTCCCACCTGGTGAGCGACCTCACGGGTTTCCCGGTGCAGCCCAACAAAGCTATCGTCGGGGCGAACGCCTTCCGTCACATGTCCGGGATACACCAGGATGGTGTGATCAAGAAGGCGCAGACCTATGAGATCATGGACCCCAGGGATGTGGGCATTCCGGCGTCCAGCCTCGTCCTTGGCAAGCTGAGTGGCAAGCATGGGTTCAGTGAACGGCTGGCCGAGCTGGGCTATGCGCTTTCCGAAGAGGCCCTGGCCAGGGCTTTTCAGTCCTTTAAGGAGATCGCCTCCAAGAAGAAGGAGGTCAACGACAGGGATATCGAATCTATCGTGGCCCAGGAGCAGCGTTCGGTCAGAGAGGTCTACCATTTGGAGCACGTCGAGGTGGTGGCCGGTGACCACAGCATACCGACCGCCACTGTGAGGCTCCTCGGCCCTGACGGCCAGTCCCTGGCTGATGCTGCTTTGGGGACCGGACCGGTCGACGCCGTATACAAGGCGATCAACCGCATTGTCAAAGTGCCGAACCGGCTCACCGAGTTCACAGTGAAGAGCATCACCGAGGGCATCGACGCAATTGGCGAGGTCCTCATACGGATAGAGAGCGATGGCATTACCTTCACCGGGCGTGGCGCTTCCACGGACATCATTGTTGCCTGCGCCAAGGCATACATGAATGCATTGAACCGTCTGCTCCTGGCGAAGGGCTAGTTGATATGAACCTCAGCGAAAAGATACTGGCTGCCCACTCTGGCAAGTCGTCGGTCAGCCCTGGCGAGTTCGTTAATGTCAGGGTTGACGTTGTCCTGTCGAACGATATTACGGCGCCTCTCGCCATCAAGGAGTTCAGCCGTCTCGGCGTACGGAAAGTGTTCGACGCCGGACGTGTGGTGATAGTCCCTGACCACTTTACGCCGAACAAGGACATCCCTTCTGCGGAACAGTGCAAGTTCGTCCGGGACTTCGCCCGCGAACAGGGCGTTGTCTACTACGAAGTGGGCCAGGCCGGGATCGAACACGTGCTGCTTCCTGAAAAGGGGATCGTGCTCCCGGGCGACGTGGTTGTTGGCGCGGACTCGCATACTTGCACATATGGAGCTCTTGCTGCTTTCGCTACCGGCATGGGCTCCACGGACATCGCTGTCGCCATGGCGACGGGCGAGATATGGATGAAGGTGCCGCAGGCAATCAAGTTCATTTTCAACGGGAAGCTGCAGCCGTGGGTTGGCGGGAAGGACCTGATCCTGTACACCATCGGTCAGATAGGAGTCGACGGCGCACTCTATTCGTCGATGGAGTTTGCCGGACCGGCCATCGACGAGCTTTCGATGGACGGCAGGTTCACCATGGCTAACATGGCCATCGAGGCGGGTGCGAAGGCCGGCGTTTTCACAGCGGACTCGAAGACGCTTGAGTATGTCAAAGGACGCTCCTCGCGGAAATTTGCCGTTCACCGGCCGGACGCTGACGCCCGGTATGCGATGACATACCAATGGGACGCCTCTTCCATTGAGCCTCAAGTTGCCCTGCCCTCGTTGCCCTCAAATGCCAGGCCGGTGAGCAGAGCAGGCAACGTAGAGTTGGACCAGGTTGTAATCGGCAGTTGTACTAACGGGCGGATCGAAGACCTGAGGGTGGCTGGCAGGGTCATGGGAAAGCGAAAGGTCCACCCGGGGCTTCGCGTTATTGTGATCCCCGGGACGCCTGCAGTTTATCTCCAAGCGCTCCGGGAGGGCATCATAGAGAAGTTTGTCGAGGCCGGGGCAGTGGTGAGCACATCGACCTGTGGTCCCTGCCTCGGCGGTTACATGGGAATACTGGCAGCGGGTGAGAAATGCCTGTCGACAACTAACAGGAACTTTGTGGGCAGGATGGGAAGCACAAAATCCGAGGTATACCTGGCCGGCCCGGCCGTCGCCGCGGCGAGCGCGGTGCTGGGCCGCATAGCTAGCCCGGAGGAGGTGGCCGCATGAAGCTGCGCGGGACAGTCCACAAGTACGGGGCAAACGTCGATACCGATGCCATAATACCCGCCAGGTATCTGAATGTCTCAGACCCGGAGGAACTGGCGAAGCATTGCATGGAAGACATCGACGCGGACTTTGTGGCGCGGGTGAGGAAAGGCGACATAATTGTGGCCACCACGAATTTCGGCTGCGGCTCTTCTCGCGAACACGCGCCGGTCGCGATAAAGGCATCCGGGATATCGTGCGTTGTCGCCGCCAGCTTTGCGCGAATCTTCTTCCGCAATGCGATCAACATTGGTCTTCCATTGTTGGAGAGCGCTGAAGCGGCGGATGGCTGCGCCGGCGGCGACGTTGTCGACGTGGATCTGGCATCCGGAACGATCAAAAATGTGACCACGGGCAAGACGTACCATGCCGCCGCATATCCGGCTTTTCTGCTCGATATTATCTCGTCTGGTGGCCTGATCGAGCAGACAAGAATGAAGTTGCAGTCGGCCGGCAAGCTGTAGCAAGTTGGGGGCCTTCGCCGTCCAACAATTCCGTGCGGGGCCCTGTTGTCGAAAAGGAGAGCACCGAAAAAATGGAGTTCACGATTGCCGTTCTTCCTGGTGATGGGATCGGCCCGGAAGTTGTCGCGGAGGCGGTGAAAGTACTGGAGGCGGCCGGCAGGAGATTTGGGCACTCCTTCGAATTCAAGCGTGACCTTGTCGGCGGCGCTGCGATAGATGAGTACGGCGTAGCGCTGCGCAACGAGACGCTCAAGATGTGCCGCGCAACGGATGCTGTCCTTTTTGGCGCAGTGGGCGGTCCCCAATGGGATGATCCCACCGCCAGGACTCGCCCGGAGGACGGGCTGCTGGCTTTGCGCAAGGGATTAGGCCTGTTTGCCAATCTGCGTCCGGTCAAGGTGCTGCCGATGCTGGAAGATTCTACCAACTTGAAACCGGAGGTGGTGCGGGGCGTTGACATGGTAGTTGTCCGGGAGCTGACCGGCGGCCTCTACTTTGGGCGGCCCAAGAGGCAGTGGCGCACTTCGAAAGGCCGGCGGGCGGTCGACACCATGGCATATGCGGATTGGGAGGTCGAGCGGATCGCGCGGGTCGGCTTCGAGCTGGCCAGGCAGCGGAAGAAGAAGCTGGTATCGGTGGACAAGGCTAACGTCCTGGAGTCCTCGCGGCTGTGGAGGCAGGTGGTTGCGGAGGTCGGCCGTGAATATCCGGACATCGAGCTTGAGAACATGCTGGTCGATTCGTGCGCGATGCGATTGATACAACACCCCATCGATCTCGACGTCGTAGTCACTGAGAACACCTTCGGTGACATACTCACTGATGAAGCATCGATGCTGGCGGGGTCGATGGGCATGCTTCCCTCGGCGAGCCTCGCCGGGATCCCGGTGACAGGCAAGCGTTCCCACGGGCTGTACGAGCCGATTCACGGCAGTTCCCCGAAGCGAGCTGGTATGAACGTGTCCAATCCAATAGCCACCATACTGAGCGCGGCCATGCTTTTGCGACATTCTCTGGGGCTGTCCAGGGAAGCCGGTTTAGTGGAAGGAGCGGTACGATCGGTCCTTGAAGATGGCTATCGCACGTACGATATCTTCAGGGACGGCACGAAAAGAGTCGGCACCGCCGAAATGGGCGAGCTGATTGCGGCAAAGGTGGGGATGTAAGTTTGCGCCGGGTCCAGGTCTACGACACCACGTTGAGGGACGGAGCACAGCGGGAGGGCATTTCATTCTCGCTGGAAGACAAGGTCAAGATCACCAGGAAGCTGGACGATCTCGGCGTTGACTTTATTGAGGGCGGCTGGCCGGGCGCTAATCCCAAGGATACCGAGTTCTTCGAAAAGGCAAGGGGCATCAAGCTCGGGCATGCCATGCTCGTCGCGTTCGGCAGCACGAAGAAGGCAGGTACTCCGCCCGAGAAGGATGCCAGCTTGCGCGCCTTGTTGGGCGCGGGCACGAAAGCGGTCGCAGTGGTGGGGAAGGCTTCAGGGCCACAGGTGACGCAGGTACTGGAAACCTCTCTTGAGGAGAACCTGCGCATGGTGTCCGAATCCATCTCGTACCTCAAGGCGAAGGGTCTGCTGGTGTTGTACGACGCCGAACACTTCTTCGATGGGTTCAAGGCCAACCCGGATTATTCGCTGGCCGTGGTCCGGGCGGCCGCCGGCGCAGGCGCCGCCTGCGTAGTGTTGTGCGATACAAATGGGGGCAGTCTGCCCGACGAAATAGCGCAGGCGGTACAGGCCACCAGGGAGTCCGTCCCCGTATCGGTCGGGATCCATGCGCACAACGATGGGGATCTGGCTGTAGCGAATACGCTGGCTGCGGTCAGGGCCGGAGCAGACCATGTCCAGGGCACAATCAACGGATACGGCGAGCGATGCGGAAACGCCAACCTCTGCTCGATTTTGCCTGACCTCAAGTTGAAGATGGGGATTGATTGCATAGCGGAGGCACAGATGGCGCGCCTGACCGAGACTTCCCGCTATGTCAGCGAGCTGGCGAACATCATCCCTGATTCGCACTTGCCGTATGTGGGCGCCAGTGCGTTTGCACACAAGGGGGGGCTCCACGTCTCCGGGGTCATGAAGTGGGGGGATTCATACCAGCATATCGATCCTTCACTGGTTGGGAACCGCGCTCGCGTAGTCGTGTCCGAGCTATCGGGCAAGCAGAACATCGTATACAAAGCGAAGGAAAAGGGCCTTCCCCTGCCCCCCGACCCGCAACAGGCGCAACGGATACTTGACCGCATAAAGGAACTGGAGAGCCGGGGCTTCCAATATGAAGGAGCGGAAGCTTCGTTCGAGGTGCTGCTACGCCGTGCCCGGCCAGACTACAAGGCACCTTTCGATCTGGTTGATTTCATGATCATCGTGGAAGGGAGAAGGCGCATGCCTTCTGCCGGCGGCAGCCAGGAAGTGCTGGCGGAAGCGACGGTAAAGGTCAAGGTCGGGTCGAAGATAATGCACACCGCTGCTGAGGGCGCCGGGCCGGTGAATGCGCTTGACAAGGCCCTGAGAAAGGCTCTCATCGAGTTCTATCCTAATCTGGTCGCGATAAAGCTCGTTGACTACAAGGTACGCATTCTCGATGAGAGCTCGGGGACGGGCGCCTACGTCCGCGTGCTCATCGAGTCAACCGACGGCGAAGAGAACTGGCGGACCGTCGGCAGCTCCGCCAACATCATCGAAGCAAGCTGGCTAGCGCTGGTTGACAGCCTGGAGTATTGGCTCATCAAGCAGGAGGAACGCCAGAAGCCCTAGCGATCGACCTGTTGCCAGTCCATGCGCAGGCCGGTTTTCTGTTCCGGCTGCAGGCTGAAGGCCATGCGTATGACGAGACAGCTCGCCTGGTACAATCCCTCCACCCCCGCCTCTGAATTCGAGACCGTCTCCACCGGAAACCTCCAGACCTCGCATGCCGGGTCAAGCGAGAGCTCCAGCCGGATGCCCAGATAGCGGTTGCCCAACGCCAGCCCGGCTACTGAAGGAAGCACCCCTGTGGAGTCGAGATGGGCGTCGTCCATCACTGCGCCCGGGCTCTCGTAGTACGCCTGGTCGTTATGCCCCCCGCCGAGGAGGTTGATGTTCCATTCAACCGCCAGTATGCCTGATACAGGCTGGGCGCTATCGTTCCTAAGCTCATAAGCGATGGGGAGCCTCTTCTGCCCCGCCACCACGGCCAGCGTCTTCTCGAGGGTGATAGGGATCTCTTCTCCCCTTTGCTTAACCTTGCCGTGGCGGAAGAGTCTGACACTCGTTCCCGGGCCCCTGGTCAGGATGTCCACCTGGTACGGCGCCAACGTGAAATCGCCCAACTCCTCGTAGTCAACCGATGCGAAACGATTCAGGTCAACCTCTGAGCCGAGGAAATGATCCAGGAGGCTAAACCTGGGAAGGCGATCGTAGGCGAGGAGGCGGGCAACCCTGGCGTCCTTCAGGCGTATCCCGGCGTGGATGGTTTCGGTGCCCTGACCCGGGCCTTGCCTTGCAATAGCTTCCGCAAGTTCCTTGTGGTATGCCTCTGGTCGCCGCGCCAGCGATGACAGGACATTGAAGTCGGGTGAATGCAGATCCCACTCGATGAGCGAGCCTCCCTGTGCGGGACGGAAACCAAGCTCGAAGGAAGAGCCATCCAGCAGCAGCTCATCGTTTCCGTCGTGGTCAATGTCCGTGGTTTCCCAATTCAGCCAGGGGCGCAGGGGCTGGAGCGCAGCGTCGGCCTGGCTCTCAGCGGCGATGAGGTGCTGGTAGGTCGCCGCCCGGATGTCCGCGAGGTACAGGCCGCCGAACACGCCGTGCCAATAGGGGCAGTTGCACTGGGCCTGCCACAACTCATCCTGGCCCGCCGCCGTTCCCGTTTCCACCCTGGCTCGCTCAACCTTGCGGTGGACACGGAGCATCTTCTTGTGCATCCAATTGACCTCGGGGTACTTCACAGCAAAGTGGCGCCAGAACCCCCCGTTCATGAAGCCAGAGACATCGTGGCGACCTTCCGCCTCCATCCTGTGCTTGATAGCGGCGAATTCGCGCGACCTGGAGGGCGGGAGCGCCCACTCCATCATCTCATCGTAGGAAGCGCAGGGAAGGTATATGCGGCCCAGGGCCGGAAACTTTCCGGCAAACTGTCCGGCCGGGACAGTCGTGAGCCATGAGGAACTCTTCTCTATTGCCGCGAAGAACTGCTCGATCCAGCCGTTTTCCCCCCAACAGTGCTCAAAGGTCTGTGGCCACACTCCAAACTTCTCGCCGTCGTCGCCCATGACGGCGATTCGCGCCTCGGTCTTCGAGGCGTGACGCTTCAGATAGGCCATCACCTCTTCAACTGTCCTGAATGGGACTGAATAGCGCAGGAACTTGCTGCTGGCGAACACCTTTGTCGGATATCCCTGGTCCTCGGTGATGTAGTAGCCGAAAAGATCGTCTTCGTCAAGCCCAACCATCTTGAAATGAGTGTCATCAACGACAGTCCAGGACACGCCGGTTCGCGCTAGCGGGACCGGCAGGCTCGGCTCCCAAACTCGTTCGGCGAGCCACAGACCGGTGGGCGTTGATCCGAAGGCGCCGGCGCAAAAGTCGGCCATCTTCATGATCTGTCCCTGCCTGTCGGACTCAGGTATATCTGGCAAAATCGGCTCGTAGTATCCTCCTCCCACGATCTCGACCTGGCCCCGCCGGACAAGATCGGCGACGCGGCCGAGGAATCCAGGCTGGTTGACCTTGAGCCAGTCGAGCAGAGGTCCGCTGTAGTGCAACGAGATGCGGATGGAAGGATGGCTTTCCAGCGCCTGGACCATGGGAGCGTAGGCCTGCTCATAGGCGCGGGCGAAAACAGAAGGGAAGTTGCCCACCGGCTGGTGATTGTGGATCACCAAACCCAGGTATATTCTTCCGTCGCGGTCCATGGTGTCAGCGGGCTGGGTTTCCATAGCGATCGTAGTAGACCAGATCAGAAAGCTCTTTTCGCGGTGGTGCGATCGGTCTGTGGTCAGGGTGGCCGAGGGGCATCAACGCCACGAACGCGATGTTGTCCGGCAGCATGAGGACTTTTGCTGCGCCCTTCGCGTCCATCAGTCCGATGATGACCGTGCCCAAGCCGAGGGAATGGGCGGCAAGGACCATATTCTGCACCGCGAGGCCGCAATCGAACATGAACCAGTCGCCCTTGTCGGTTGTGGCCTGGCCTTGTTTGAACCCCGCCCTGCCGAGTTCGGCGCAGACGGCAATCGCGACCGGCGCTTTCCTCAGCGCGTCCATCCCGCGATTGGTCGGCGTCAGCGTGCCAGCCAGTGCTTCTCTCACTTGTGGATCCCTCACCACCACGAACCGCCAGCACTGGGTATTGGCCCATGATGGCGCCCATCGCGCAGCCTCCAGAATCGATCTCACATCTTCTTCCGATACCGGGTCGGAGTTAAAGCGTCGTACGCTCCTCCGCTCCAGCACTGCCTGTTCCAGGTCCATCGTGCCTCCTTTAGCATTATGCGATGGGAACAAGCTGCGTCTGCTAGGACTTGTTCCCTTTCATCTCTTCTGCCGCGTAAACCGCGGCTCCGACGATTCCGGCATCCCCGCCCAGCCTGGCGCGCACGATTTTGGCCGCGCGGGCAGAAAGGGCGAACGCCTTCTCTTGCACCACCACCCTCGCCGGCCCAAGAAGCATCTCGCCCATCTGCGCCACCCCACCCCCGACGACAACCATCTCCGGATTGAAGATGTTCACCACGTTTGCCAGGCCCGCGCCAAGATACTGGGCCGCACGCGAGATTACCTCGTTGGCCAGCGGGTCGCCCTGTTTGGCTGCCATAGCCACTGCTTCGGCCGTGATCGTCGCCCCGTCGCGAGTGAACTTCGGTATGGAACTGAATGTGCCCAAGGCGATCCGCTCGGATGCGTCTCTTGCGATCGCCGTCCCTGATGCCAGCGCTTCGAGGCATCCGCTGTTCCCGCAGCCGCACAGTGGGCCACCGACCTCTATCACCATGTGACCGATTTCCCCCGCGGCCCCGGAGGCTCCCTGGTATAGCTTGCCGTCGATAACTATGCCTCCGCCGATACCGGTGCTTACGGTCATGAATACCATGTGATTCGTCCCCACGCCTGCGCCATGCCTGTGTTCCCCCAGCGCCGCCGCGCTGGCGTCGTTGATAAGATAAGCAGGCAGTCCCAATCTGCTGCTCACAATGCCGCGCAGGGGGACTTCCTTCCACTCCGGTAGGTTGGGAGACGTGGTCACAACCCCGCGCGTGACATCGATGGCGCCGGCAACTGCCAGAGCGATCGCGTCCGGGGCGGCGTGCCCGCGATGCCTTTCAGCCAGCAGGCGCGCCAGTTTCGACAGTTGTTCCACAACTGCATCGAAGCCATCGAGCGAGGCCGTACGCTCGATCACCCTGTCGATGACCTCTCCCTGCGGCGAAACGAGGGCGGCAAGTACCTTCGTGCCGCCGATGTCAACGCTCAAGATCGCCTGGCCCATCGTTGCCGCGCCCCCTTCCCTTATCATCTCACCCGGACGAGGCAGTCGTTCACACTCATTCAGGCC
>JACPRR010000233.1 GCA_016189825.1 Chloroflexota bacterium | reverse complement strand
TAGCCATGGTCTTCACCGGCGTCCGGCACTTCAAGCATTAGAAATCTGACCGAAGACCCTTGTTTGGCGGGTAGTCGGCCAGGAGATCGCATCTGGCAAACAGACTATTTCGCCCGAATTGGGGGGTTTTCGGCTGCATCTCTGGTACCGGGCTGCGGCAGCGGAGAAATGAAGCAATCCGAAGGCTCTCACTGGCAACTTCGGGAGGTCTCGCGCATACAGACCAAAGCTGGCCGGCAGGGACGCCGGGCCAACACAACGGAACGCCGGCCAACACGGACACCCTATGCCATCATAACGAAGCAATCCGTAGCTAACAGTGGGCGGGCCGTCTGCTCGGACAGCCTCCGATTGTGCCTTTGTTTGTTGGAGTCTTTCTTACTTGGCGTGCTTCGCCCGGTTGAGATAAAGCGCTATCGCGATCGCCGGCTTCGGGAAGTCGATGCTCACCTTTGGCCCCAATGCGCTGACAGCCGGCGCGCCGGCTACCGGCAGGTAGGTCCAGCTATCGACGGCCATCTGGACCGCGTTCGTCAGCATCTCTTTCCTTTTCGCCGGATCGGGCTCGCTGGTAGCGCTGTCAATCAGCTTGTCCAGTTCGGGAGTTGCTTTCCCGTTCAGCGCCCACGTGCCGGTGCTGTAGAAAGCACTTCGTAACGGCTTTGGAGTAACCGGGTTATCTGTATCGCGGAATACTGAAGCCTGGCCCAGCACTTGTGCCTTCGGCGGCAGGGAGGGGAACCATGTCCTGAAGGTGCTGAACTCGATGGGGGTCAGTTCCGTCTTAACCCCAATCGCCCCCCAGTATCCTGCCACTATTTGCGCAAGCTGTGGCAGGTACGGCGCCCCACCCATAGCGAAGGCGTACATCTTGATGCTGAACCCGTCGGCATAACCGGCCTGCTTGAGGAGGTCCCTGGCCGCAGTCGGGTCGTAGCGGTAGGCCTTCGCCGAAAAGTCCCTCCAGTAGTTCAAATCGACATCCGCCGCACCCAAGGGTAGGCCGGGAACGAAGACCGGGTCCGCCTTGCCGAAGAAGACCGTGCTTCGTATCTCATCCCGGTTTATGGCCAGCGAAAGCGCCTGTCGCACCCGGGCGTCGGCGATGGGCAAACGAGAGGCCTGTGCATCGTAAGCACCATAAACTCGGATGTGCGGAAGCGCCACATCCAGCGTCGGGGTCCTGAATCCGCCTTTTTCCAGTTCGTTGGACGCATCCAGCCCGACATCTATGATATCTACCGCCCCGGTCTTGAGCGACGCTACCCTGGTGCTCTCTTCAGGCATGAGTATGAGCGTGAGACTCTTGAAGGCTGGTACCTGGCCCCAGTACTGGTCGAAGGCCTCGTACTGGACGGCATCGCCGCGAGTGTGTTTGGCGAACTTGAACGGCCCCGTGCCGATGGGCCGCAGCTCGAAATTGGCCCGTCCCTGCTGCTCAGCATAGTCCTTGGGCATCACCGCGCCCTGAGAAGGGTCATACAGGGTGCTGGTATGTGGCAGGTACGGCTGGGTCCCTTTGGTGAACACGCGCACCGTGTAATTGTCTGTTGCCTGCACACGATCGATCATTCCGCGCAGGAACGGTGAAGCCGCTGCGGGCACGACGTACTGCTCCAGACTGTACTTCACGTCAGCGCCAGTCAACTCCTTCCCATCGTGGAACTTGACTCCGCGGCGCACGTTGTATATCCAGGAAAGGCCATCCGGTGCCACCTCCCACTTCTCGATCAGGCCCGGCGCGAGGTCCAACCCCTTCAGCGTGAACAGCCAGTCAAACATCGGAGCAAGGGTGGTGGTGACATCGCTCAGGCCCCCGGCCGGCGGGTAGAAACTCTCTGTTCCCATCGCGCTGAGCGCCACTTTCAGCTCCCCGGAGGGTCCGGCCGGCTGCGCGGTTGGCGCCGCGGTCGCCTGGGGCGTCGTGGTCCGGCTGGGCGTAGTCGAGCCGGCCTTGGGAGCGCACGCGGCAGCGAGTGCCGACAGCAGTGTGAGCACAACGAGCAACTTAAGCCAGAAAGCCTGGGGGTTTTTCATCTCCGTCCGCCTTTGAGGGTTCGTTTTTCCCGATCAGATGGTTCCCATTCTTGGTCTCGCGAGTGGCAACCATTCTTACCATAGCCGCCCCTGCATGTCAAGGCGCCCGCCAACAGGCGCCCGCCAAGCTCCTTCTTCGTCAACCACAGTTGACGCCGGCTCTCAGCGTGCTGTAAGGTACCACCGCGTTTCGCCATGGTGCGTCGCTCGAAGGGAGTGTCACGGATGTTCATACACAGGACTCGTTGGCGGGTGGAGGCGGACGTCGTCATCGTTGGCTACGGGGCCGCCGGAGCAGCCGCGGCGGTAGCTGCCCGCGAAGCCGGGTGCGAGGTCATCGTCATCGAAAAACAAGAGGCCCCGACCCCTTTGTCCAACAGCTTCATGTCGGGGGGAGGATTCATCTGCTCGTCCGATGCGAAAGAGGCGCGCTCGTATTTGGAGGCACTCTACCGCACTGACCAGGGCATATACTGGACTGACCCGGATATCCTGCAGACATGGGTAGACCGCACGTTGGAAAACAAGGACTGGCTCGAAAAGCGGGGCGCCGAATTCCAGCTTTATCGGCACTGCGGCGGGCACGACCTGCCGGGCACGGAATCCATGGTAGTCTACCAGTTCACTGGCATGGGCCCCGGCATGATGCGTTTCCTGTACGAGCAGGTGGACAAAGCCCATATTCCGGTCATGAGGGGAATGAGGGCAACGCGGGTCCTGGAGGACTCCCGGAACAACGTGGTCGGCATCGAGGCCCGGGAGGCTGCTACCGGGAAAGCGCTCAGCATAAAGGCGCGCCGCGCGGTCATTCTCACCACCGGCGGCTATGAGTTCGACGAAGAGGCCAAGCTGCAATACCTGAAGGTCTACCCTTGCTACTTCCATTCTTCACCCTGGAATACCGGTGACGGCATCAAGATGAGCCTCGAAGTCGGCGCCCAACTGTGGCACATGAACTCATGCGCGGCGGGATGCGTGATGAAATTCCCTGAGCTTGCCACGGGGCGGCTGCCCTATTTCGGTGGCCCGCACTGGGTCAACCCGGGGCAATCGGGTCTCCCTCCTGCCGGCGGCGAGGGCTGGCTAGCACAACATGTCGACCGGTCCATTCCAATAGCAGGATACCTGATAACAGACCGCTACGGCAGGCGCTATGC
>JACPRR010000022.1 GCA_016189825.1 Chloroflexota bacterium | reverse complement strand
CTTTGTACGTAACGGCGGTGTTCTTGGCGAGAATAGTGATCCCCCGCTCACGTTCCAGCTCGTTCTTGTCCATGATGAACTGGCCGACCTGCTGGTTCTCACGGAAGATCTTGCTCTGCTTCAGCATGGCGTCGACCAGCGAGGTCTTCCCATGGTCGACATGGGCGATGATGGCGATATTCCTGATGTCTTCTCTGCGTTCCAATGGACTACCTTGAGGGGACGCCGGAGCAGCCCCGAAATAGATGCTAACCGGATACTTTACCATATCCCCGCCGGCTAACGTTAACCGCGCAAGCCCGCCCGCAAGTTCACACTCTCAGCAACGCGAAGGTTGTCCGGGCGGTGGATTGTTGCTACAATCCCATCACCCCTCTCGCCTTGGCAAGGAGAGAGGGGCAGGGGTGAGAGGTCAAAAATGATAGTCGAAATGACAAAGGGCGCGAACAAGCCGCAGATCAAGGCGGTCGTCGAGCGTGCCCGCTCCCTGGGCTTCGATGTCCAATTGAACGTCGGCACCGAAAAGACAGTAGTCGCTATACTGGGCAGCGACACCGGCAAGACATCGACGGACGTTTTCGAGGTGCTTCCCGGCGTGCAGACGGTGACCCGGATCATGAAGCCGTACAAGCTCGCGGCCAGGGAGTTTCACCCGCAGGACACCACCTTCGAGGTCGGCGGGCGCACTATCGGGGGCAAGCGGCTCATAGTCATGGCGGGACCCTGCGCCGTGGAAAGTGAGCAACAGCTTCGCGACACCGCACGGACGGTGAAGAACGCGGGCGCCGGCGTACTGCGGGGTGGGGCCTTCAAACCGCGGACCTCGCCGTTCAGCTTCCAGGGACTCGAGGAGGAGGGCCTCAAGCTGCTTGCGGAGGTCAGGGCGGAAACCGGCCTGCCCATAGTGACCGAGGTCATGGGCACCGAGCAGATCGATCTGGTCGCCCGCTACGCGGACATCTTCCAGGTCGGCGCGCGCAACATGCAGAACTTCGCCCTCCTGAAGGAGCTGGCCAAGCTCAAGCACCCCATACTCTTGAAGCGGGGCTTCGCCGCCACCATCACCGAGTGGCTCACCGCAGCCGACTACCTGCTCGCCGAAGGCAATCAGCGCATCATGCTCTGCGAGCGGGGCATCAGGACCTTCGAAGACAGCATCAGGTTTTCCCTCGATATCAGTTCGATCGCGGTGGTCAAGCGCTTCAGCCATCTGCCCATCCTTGCCGACCCCAGCCACGCTTCAGGCCACTTCCTGTACGTCCCCAGCATCGCGAAGGCGGCGGTGGCGGCCGGCGCCGATGGGCTGCTCATCGAGGTCCATCCCAATCCCCAGAAGGCCCTCGTCGACGGGCTGCAATCGTTGACCTTCTCCGATTTCGCGAGGCTCATGGAGCAGATCAGGCCCATCGCGGCGGCGCTGGGGCGGACCGTCTGACCCGTGTGAAGACCTGACCGCTTTGCTTCCTCCCCCTCCCCGCCGTGTGAGAGAGCCAGACACTTAGCCGGTGGGGCTTCGGGAAAGGGGTGGGGAAATTGACTGGCCGAATAGGGCGTTGCTACAATAGCCCTGCACGGGGATATAGCTCAGTTGGGAGAGCACTGCGTTCGCATCGCAGGGGTCGGGGGTTCGAATCCCCCTATCTCCACCAAGGGTTACTGTAGACAGAACTTCGATCTCGCCGCTCTTTCTTTCCTCCCGCGGCACGGGGATTACGTAATCGATCTTCACCCTGCCATGATCGACCTCGATTCTCTCCACAAACGAGCCAGGAGGGCCTTCCTCTCGGTCAACTCCCCTTCCTTCAGCTTGTCGTGCAGGTTACGCGCGTAGGTCTTGACCCGGGTCAGGTCAACCTCCTTTACGCCCCGTGCAGCCATCTCCGCCCGAGCGTGCACCTTCGCCTTGTACAGTTCATCCTGCTGCGACTTGAGTTCCTTTATCCTCGGCGCCAGATCATCCAACTCAACCTTGCCCGTCTCCAGGGCTTCGTAAAGCCTGGCCTTCAAGTCGTGCGTTTCCGCATCTATGGCATCGGACCTCTCCCTTAGCCCGCTGGCCGCGTCCCGTACCTTCGCCACCATGTCCCGTTGAGAAATCACTTCAGTACTTGGAGTTACAATCTTTCCGAGAAGGTGATACACTGGCCGAGCAAAGGAGGTTCGCGTTGACACACAGGGCATACAGCGGTTTCTTATTCACTTTGGAAGACGGTGTGGCGACCGTCCAATTTGACCGTCCCGCCAAACTGAATGCGCTCACGTTAGAGGCGTACAAACAGTTAGGGGAAATGGCTTTTGACCTCAGAGAAGATGATACGGTGAGAGTTGTGGTTATCACGGGGACAGGGAAGGGATTCTGTAGCGGAGGAGACCTCAATGATATCGGGGGCAAGCTACTAAAGGCGAACTCATCTGAGCTGATGGCTTTCCAGCGCATGGCGGGCCGTATCACAAAAGGATTGCTCGCTATCAGGAAGCCTACCATTGCGGCCATAAATGGATTCGCTGGGGGGGCCGGCGCAGTCATTGCCCTTGCTTGCGATTTCCGCATTGCTGCAGAAAGCGCCAGGATCGCTTTCTCGTTCCCGAACGTTGGGGTGCCCTCTTCAGACCTGGGCGCCTGCTGGCTGCTGCCGCGGATGATAGGTCTCACCAAAGCCATGGAGTTGTTGCTGACTGGCGATGCAATAGATGCCCACACGGCGGAACGTATCGGCTTAGTGAACAGGGTGGTCCCGGACGACAAACTGGAAGGGGAAACGAGGTGCCTGAGTCGCCGGCTGGCTGCATTCTCGCCGTTGGGCAATGGGATGACCAAGACTGCTGTCTATAAAGAGCTCGCAATGGATTTTGACAGCGCCATCGATTTCGAGGGCTGGTTAATGTCGCTGGCTCTTCATACGGAGGACAGCAAGGAGGGGACGAGGGCTGTGTCCGGG
>JACPRR010000225.1 GCA_016189825.1 Chloroflexota bacterium | reverse complement strand
GTTCCAGCATAGTCACAAACATCGGATGTTCGTCCTTCCGGTGATTGTAGCAAAAGCCGTATTTGTTGATGTGCTCTGGTAAATGCTCAGCCGTGACATGGTGGTACGTCCCGTCCATACTCCATCCCCCCCATGCAATCGGAGCATATTGAATTCCTGGTAGCGCCTACTTGTCCCTTTCCCCTTCCTCTTTGGCGGCCTGCTCGTAGGCGTTCACTATGACACGGATCGCCTTCTGAATCGCAGGGCGGTCCCTGGCTGGCGCCTTCTTCAGCAACTCTTCCAGGTACTTCTTCTGGCGCAAGGCCTCCTTGTTCAACGCAGCCCTGACTTCGGCGGGATTCCTCGCCTTCTTGACCTCGTCACGGCCGTCAGCACCCGCCTTTTCGCCGGCGTCAACTTCGGGGGCAACTGCCGTTACTGCATCAGCCCCGTAAGTCCTGGTTTGCGTCCTGGTTTCCGCCCGCCCGGCCATTGCAGCGGGCCCGGCCGCTGGCGCCTTCACGCTCGGAGGGGCCGGCGCGGACTCGACCGCAGCGGTCCTCAGGTTCGACTTCCTGTCGTCGCCTGTTGTCCGAACAGAGACTTTACTGCCCATTGCCGCCGGAATGCGCTCCAATTCCCTCACCACGTAAACAGAGGCGGACTCAACCTGGTCGCTGTGTCCGGCCTCGACCATGGTGCCGATTTCCTTGACCCTGCGGTCGGCGAAGGAAGCCAGGAGCTTGGCCTTGCCCACCTGTGAAGAGGTCACAGCAAGCTGCGCGCGCTCAACAGTCATCTTAACCGGGTAAAGCGGTTGGCCCGGCAGTGAGTCCGCGGAGGCGACGACAGTGCCGCTGCCGGCTGCCAGCAACGCCACGAAGCTGGCCGCGACAGGCGCCCAAGCGTGACGCAGAAAGAAACCCCGCTGCCTTTGCTGCTTCTTCGCCGCGTTCTCGCGCACCGCCGCCAGGACTCGCGCCTTGGCCATTGCCCTGAATTCAGGCCGCGGTGCCAGCGATGACGCCTGCCTGAGCGCCGCGGCCGTGCTCAGCAGCGGCTCTAACTCGGCGGCAAGATGGGGATAGCTGGTGAGACATTGCTCAACCGTCTCGCCATTGCGCAGCCTCTCTATACATTCATCCAGGACCAGTTTAGTGTTCATGCTTACCTTGCGACAGAATCCTGCGCAGCGCGTTCACCGCGCTGTGCTGTAATGCCTTTATCGCCCCTTCATTTTTGCCCATCACCCTCGCGGTCTCCATGATCGACATCTCCGCTCCGAAACGCAGCGCCAGCACATCCCGTTGCGCCGGAGTCAGGTGCTTCGACGCTTCCACCACTGCCTGAAGCGCCAGCTTGTTCTCAACCCTGTCCTCGATATTCTCCTCCGACAGCACTGTGACATTCTCGATCGAGGTGGTGCTCTGCTTGCCCGCCTTCCTTTGCCAATCGACAACCTGGTTCCGAGCGATCCGGAACAGCCAGGCCGCGAATGGTGCTCCGCGCCACTTGAACGTCCCCAGGGCTTCGAAGGCCTTGGCAAACACCTGCTGCGCCAGGTCCTCCGCCTCGGACCTGTCCCGCACCCTTAGCGCCATATAGCGGTATACTTTGTCGAAATGCTCCTCATATAACATCGTAAACGCCGCTTCATCCCCTTCCTGGGCGCGGCGCACGATGCGCTCTTCATCTTGCACCTGACAACCTCGAAACCATACGGGTGCGGCCCGCAGGCGTATCGGCGTTATCCTGTGCAATAGTATAACGGCCGGGTTTCACAAAAGATAGGTGAGCACATATCCTTGTGCTACAATGAGGCTGGGAAACGGGGGCGAGGCCCTGGAGGACACAGGTGCGGTATTCCGTCCGCTACATGCGTGAAGACGATATACCCCAGGTTACAGAGATAGACCGGGAGGCATTTCCCTCGCAGTGGCCGTACCCCGCGTACGCCTACAAGAGAGAGCTGAATAACAAGCTGGCCTCGTACATCGTCGCCGTTGAGGACGGGGCCACGTGGGGGAATGGCCAGGGCAACCACAACGGCTCCATATTGCAGCCGTTGTTCCGCCTGTTCCGCCAGCCCCGGCCGCCAGCCGAAATCGAGGCGCCCTTGCAGTGCATAGCCGGCTTTGCCGGGGTGTGGCGCATGCTCGACGAGGCACACCTCACGACCATCGCGGTGCGTGGGAGCCGCCGCCGCAGAGGTATCGGCGAGCTGCTCCTTGTGACTGTCATCGACATGGCGATCCAGGGTGGGGCCAGCGTGGTCACACTCGAAGTCAGGGTTTCTAACCAGCTCGCGCAAACCCTCTACCGCAAGTACGGCTTCAAGGACGCCGGAATACGCAAGGGGTACTACTCGGAAGATGGGGAAGATGCCCTAATAATGACCACCGAGGTCCTCACCAGCGAAGCCTACCAGTCGCTTTTCCGCCCTCTCAAGGAGCAACATGCGCGGCACATGGCCGAGCAGGAATCCGCCGCCCCCGTAGCCACTGCCGCCACTTGATAGGACCGCGCGGGCCGGAGGCTTCGGCCGATTGTACAATACCACTCCCCGCATTCCATAGCAATGACATATTTGTCACCCTGAGCCCTTCGGCAGGCTCAGGGTAAACTGCGTCGAAGGGTCT
>JACPRR010000224.1 GCA_016189825.1 Chloroflexota bacterium | reverse complement strand
GATCTTCTCGGCCCTTTCCATAGCGCGCTCATAAGCGCTTTTCATATCTGCCATGCTGATTCTCCTCGCATATCTCCATAGATAAATTGTAGGTTAGCATCTGCATCCAGGCAAACTTCAGCCCTCGCCCATTGCCAGCCTGCCCTGTATTGTGGCGGTCTCCACTAGCGACCGGTACGCGGACGCCAGTTCCCGGGTCACCTGCCCGGGGCCGCCTCCGGCAATGGCGCGGCCCTCCACCCTGGTCAACGGCATGATTTCGATAATCGAGTTGGTCAGGAAAGCCTCGTCAGCGCCAACCAGTTCCTGGAAAGTCACCGCCCGTTCTTCCACGGGTATCCCCAGCGCAGCGGCGAGGCCCAGCACGTCCTTGCGGGCTATGCCCGGCAAAATGCCCTGGGCCGAGGGCGTCACCAGGATTGGTCCGGATACAAGGAAAACGTTGCTGATGCTCCCCTCCAAAAGCAGCCCCCGTTCGGTTACGAACAAGGCCTCATCGGCCGCCTGGCGCGAGGCATGGAACCTAGCCAGCAGGTTTTCAGCGTACGACAGGCTCTTGATGCCAGGCATCACCGAGTCGAGGCATCTCCGGGATGTCGCCACCACCGCGGAAAAGCCTCGTTCGTACACCTCGGTCGAGTGCGGCGTGTAACTGCTGGCCCTCACCATGACGGTAGGACTGGCGCATTTGTCAGGGGCAGGCATGCCGTCGCCGTTGCCCGGCGTCACCGTCAGACGGACCCTGGCCTCACGCAGCGAATTTGCCTCCACCGTTTCGTTGCAGGCATCTTTCAGCTTTCCCGCCGACAGGCAAGCGGCGAAACCGAGCCGCTCGGCCCCGCGCAGCAACCGCTCAATATGCTCGTCCAGGCGAAAGATGACGCCATGATACGCCCGCATGGTCTCGAACAGCCCGAAGCCGTAGAGAAACCCGTAGTCGAAAGCGGGAACAACGGCCTGTTCGCGGCTCGTCAGGCGGCCATTGCAGTACACCAGGTCGCGGCCGCCGCCCTTGTCAGCGCCGGACACAGTCCGGCTCCACTTTCCACACAGGACTGGAATAGCTGAGGAAGTTCCGCAAGAGGTCGTGGCCGGCCTCGGTCATGATTGACTCGGGATGAAACTGCACCCCCTCGACCACATAGTCACGGTGGCGCACGCCCATTATCTCGCCCGTTTCCGTGCGCGCGCTTACTTCGAGGCACGGGGGAACGCTTCTGGGTTCGATCACCAGCGAATGGTAGCGGGCAGCGGCGAATGGATTCGGCAGACCCCGGTACACCGTCTTGCCGTCGTGAAAGATCTGCGAGCTCTTGCCGTGCATGGGTACTGACGCGCGCACGATCGTCCCGCCGTACACCTGCCCGATGCACTGATGGCCCAGGCACACACCCAGTATCGGTATCCTGCCGCCAAACTGCCGTATAGTCTCGTTGGATATGCCCGCGTCGTCCGGCGTGCCCGGTCCGGGCGAAATCACGACGTGCGAAGGCTTCTTATCGGCGATGGCTTCCACAGTGATCTTGTCGTTGCGGAACACCTCGGGCTCCCAACCGAGCTCACCCAGGTACTGAGCCAGGTTGTAAACAAAAGAATCGTAATTGTCGATGACCAGTATCATGCGACCTCCACCGCGCTTCTCGGCGCCAGCTTCAACGCCGAGATGAGGCCCTTCGCTTTATGCAGCGTCTCCTCATATTCGTCGTCAGGTCTAGAATCATACACTATGCCCCCGCCTACCTGGAAGTATGCCTTCTTGCCTTTGATGAGGAAGGTGCGTATGACGATATTGAGGTCCATCTCTCCGCTGAAACTCATGTAGCCGATGGCTCCCGTGTAGACGCTCCTCCTAGTAGGCTCCAACTCATCGATGATCTCCATGGAGCGCACCTTCGGCGCCCCGGTTATCGAACCCCCCGGGAACGTGGCATACAGGAGATCGACGCGGTCTGTGCCTCCACGCAGCTCGCCCACAACCGTCGAAGTGAGATGGAACACTGTCGGGAACGTCTCGAGCGCGGCTAGCTCCTTAACCCTGACGGAGCCGAATTTGCAGACCCTCCCCAGATCATTTCTCTCCAGGTCCACGATCATCACATTCTCCGCACGGTCCTTATAGCTGGCGAGCAATTCACGGGCCAGGGCTTCGTCAGCAGAGGCGTCCTGTCCGCGAGGCCTGGTCCCCTTTATGGGCCTCGTCTCGACAGTGCGCCCACGCAGGCGCAGGAAGCGCTCAGGGGAAGAGCCGGCGACGACGACATCGTCCATGTCCAGATAGCAGGCGAATGGCGCCGGGTTCGCCGCGCGCAGCCGGCGGTACAGCTCGTAGGGAGACACCGCAAGATCGGCTTCGAACCGCTGAGAGAGGTTCACCTGGAAAATATCGCCGGCGATAATGTACTCGCGCGCTTGCCTCACTGCGGCCAGGTATTCGTCCGGAGCAAAGTTAGACCTCAGCCGCACTCTGGCGTCCGGCGGTTCAAAAAAGTGCTCTCCCTTCATCCTGAGGGCCCTCGAAAGCAGGTGGTGCGCTTCATCCATCCTTTCTCCGGCCCTTACCAGCCTTTTCTTTTCGTCTGCCTCCGGGAAACCGGTCGAGACGATGTGCGACCTTCCCGTGAGGTTGTCGAACGCAATGGTTACGTCATAAAACCCGAGAACACATTCAGGCAGGTCCAGGTCATCGACTGCGGTTGCCGGGAGCCGCTCTACCCAGTGGCACAGGTCATAGCTCAAATACCCGACCGCACCGCCGTTGAGGGGCACGGGAGAACCCGGTGCATCGACCCAATACCTAGAAAGCAGCATACGTAGCCGCTCAAATGGGTTCCCCTCCTCCCATTTCTCCCCTCCCGGGGGGGCGACGCTCAACCTCCCGCCCTTGCTCTTCAACACGAGAAAGGGGTCGCAGCCGATGAAGGAGTAGCGGCCCAGGTTCGCCGGGCCCATTCCACTGTCGAGGAAGAAAGCGTACGGGCGGTCTTTGATAACGTCGAACGCAGACGCCACATCCATGGGCGCAACAACTTCGCAGACGATAGCAGGTCGGTCCATTTCCCTGTCCCGCACCCTATTTCCACATGTCGTCGAGGTTCCCCGTGTCCGGAGCGCCCTGGTGTTTCGATGCGCCAAGCTCACCGTAGAACTTCGGCCCGTACTCCCTGGTGCGCAAGACCACCGGCACCGGCACCGCATGGCCGAAGATGAGGGACTGTTGCTTTGACTCCAGCTTCGCCAACACCGAGCGGAGCTCGTTCTTGCCGGAAACGCCCGAGAGGACGGCGTCCACGTCCCGTTCATTGTCCAGGAGACAGCACACCTTCGTCCCCAATTGGGATAGCACCTCTTCGTCAATGCCGCTCGGCCGTTGGTCGACCACGAGCAGGGTCACATTATATTTTCTCATTTCTCGCGCGATGGCGCCGAATATGGTGTTGGCCGAGACCTCGGGGTTGAGAAAACGATGGGCCTCTTCGATGGTGATCACCAGGGGACGCGGCTTCGGCCCGTCACCGGCCATGGAGCGCTCGGTGAGCTCCCGGTACTTGCTGTAAATGCGCCGGGTCAACAAGTTGGCCACCAGAATGTACGATGTCAGGTCCGTGTGCCTGCCGAACTCCAGCACGACATTCACGCCGCGGTCGAGGTGCTTGAGCATCTCCCTCACAGAATCTTCTGGCGTATTCGGCACCAGGAAGGGCAGGCGGCGCAGCACCTCGACGCCCCGTCGCAGATTGCGATAGGTGCTTTCAGGTATGTTAAGCTCTTCGGCAAGCCTTCGCTGTTCTTCACTATTCTGCACGTCCAGGAAGGATGCCAGCCAGCCGCGGCCGAATCTGCGGGCCAGTTGGTACACTGATTGCACCGCTGTTTCGGTCAGGTTCAATACCGAGCGCAGTATCTGGATGTCCTCGGGCTCGATCTCTTCGTAGCCGATGCGGACGAGGAAGTCCGGGTTTACCTTTCGCCGCCGCGCTGTCTCCTCATCGAGTGCGAAAACGGCTACTCTTGACGAGAAGAGCTGTTTCAAGCCCTTCGGCCTGATCGTCCCCTCGCCCGTGCCTTCCCAACCATACTCACTGTGCATATCGAAGACCAGGCTTACTGCGAGCTCGCTCTGAAGCATTCCCGCCAGCAGTATTCTGGTGAGATACGTCTTCCCGGTGCCGCTCTTGCCGAAGATGCCGTTAGACCGCTTGACGAACTCGGCAAGGTCGAGACAGACTTTGGTCTCCATATCGAGCGGATTGCCCACCCAGAAACGCTCTTTGCTCTCTTTCCCGAACACAGCCTCGACGTCAGCCTGTGAAGCATCCCGGACAGCCGAAAAGTGGGAGGGCACGGTCTTCACCGGCTGTGGTCCGCCGATGATGCTCGCGGCATCAGTCCCCAGAGAGAGCAGCGGCAGAACCTTCAAGGCGCCGTAGACACCAGTACCCTGAATAACGCGCGCGAAGAGCGGGTCCGAGATATCAACGGGGTAGGAGGTGAGCCGCAGGTCGCTCGACTCCAGGCCGACGTCTGTGACCATGCCGAAAAAACGCCTCTTCTCGCCGCTTATCGTGATGTACCTGCCGACCGCCATATCCTCAACCGAAACCCCGGAATCGAGTTTGACATGGATGCCCTCGGTGAGCGAGCCGGAGACCACGGCCCCCAGCCGACCTGCCTGCCCGGATACGTTCACTGGCCTTTCATCCTCTTCATGATGTTGCCGAGGCGAGTGAAGTCGCCGCCGAGAAGCACTGCCAATTCCTTTCCCGCGGAAACCAGGTAAGCCTCCGGTTCATCCTGCGCCGTGCTGAAGCGGCGCAAGCAGGCTGAGATGACTTCGTCAATCCAGGGCGTCTGGTCGCTCACCAACATGCGGAGGAAGCCTGGTGAAGCGCTGAATTCCTTGCTCTCGGCTGACTCGCAGGCGTGAACGAAGCTGTGTATCCGCGCCGGCCGCGGAGGCAGATAACGGCACAGCCCATTGTCGCTCCGATGGCCCACTACGATCGCGGTGAAATCGGTGCAGAGCAAACTGGCGAGCTGGGGATGGGTGCTGAAAACGTCTTCATCGGATTCAACGGCGCCGCGAGCGATTGGCCTCCGTCCCTCTTCAATACTGTGAGTTTCCGCGGAGGATACGATGCCGTAGACGTCGACCTTCCCATCACTTGCCCTGACCAGGCTGCCAAGCTCAGGAGGCTGGTGCAGCGCGTAGCATTGGCCGACGAATGAGGCGGTGTTTGCGGCGATCACTTCGCCCAATTTCGGCATACAGGTTTCCTTTTCCAACGCGACATAGGATACCATCAAACCGACGGCGCCGCCAACGTGGAACGACGGCCTGGGGCTGACAACACCGAACGGGCTATAATGGGTTCAAAGCCTACGCGGAGAGAATATGCAGCAGGCTACACGAAAGCGAAGCGTCCTCGTGGTCAGCAAGACGCCAAGCCTGGCGGAGATCACCCGTACCGCGCTCGGCAACGAGATTGAGGTGAAAAATGCCGCGAGCCGCGAGGAAGCCTTGCAGATGATCAGTAAGACCAGGCCGGACGTTGTTGTTCTCGGCTACCTGGAACCCCCGGGAGAGGTTACCGACCTCTGTCGTGAGTTGAAGGAAGGCTGGATCTCGCGTCATTCCTCGCTGATCGTGGTCGAGCTTGATTCACGAGAAGACTCCCACCGTATCGCGTGCGGCGAGGACTTCGAGGTCGGCATTGGCGAGTACAACTTCCTGGCAGGAGCCTCTAGCCCGCTCGTTCCCAAGGAGCTCTTGCTGCCCAGACTCAAGCAGACAATCGAGCGCATGCTTCGCGAGCGGGAAAACAAGCTCAAGGCCTCCATCACGCGCCCGGACGGGTTCTGCCTCATCTGGGAGCAGATACCAGGGCTGGGGGCGTTCGAGCTTCGCCAGGAATCGGTACTGGCGAACGCAAGGAAGGCAGCCCGCGGCGGCAAGGTATGCGCCATCAGCGTCACCGACAATCCAGGCGGAAACCCCGCCATCGCCAACGAAGTCCTGAGCGCCGAAATACGCAAGCAGGGCATCGAGCCACTGGTGCACATTGCCTTCCGAGACCGGAGCCGGAACCAGTGCGAGAGCTTGCTCTATCAGCTCGCGGCAATGGGCATCAATAACCTTCTCGTGCTCACCGGCGACTATCCCTCGACACGGGGCTTTCAAGGGACGTCAAGGCCGGTATTCGACCTCGACTCGGTAAACGGTCTGCAACTGATCTCGGCAATGAACCGGGGCATGGAACACGAGATAATGCGGAAAAAGACTACCCTCGCGCCGACCGACTTCTTCTGCGGCGTGGCCTTTTCTCCCTTCAAACAGGAAGAGGCGGAGGTTCTCGGCCAGTATTACAAGCTGAAGAAGAAGATCGAGGCCGGCGCGGACTTTGTTATCACGCAGGTCGGCTACGACGCTCGCAAGCTGCACGAACTCGTGCTGTGGCTGAAGCTACATGAATACAAGATCCCGGTGCTCATCAGCGATTATGTGCTTCCCCCGGCGGCGGCGCGGGCGATGCACGCCAACCACGTTCCCGGCTGCGTAGTAACAGACAAGCTGCTGGCCCGGATAACCAGGGAATCAGCCGGCGCTGACAAGGGCCGGCAAGCTCGCCTGGAACGGGCAGCCAGGCTGTATGCTATCGCCAGAGGCATGGGGTTCTCCGGGGCCAGCGTGAGCGGCCAGGACCTGCCATACGACGACGTCGAGCATGTCATTGGCAAAGGTGAAGAGCTGGCGCCGTTCTGGCCGGGACTGGTCCGGGACTTCGACTATCCCCAGCAGAAGGGGTTCTACCTGTTCGAAAAGGACGAAAAGACCGGGCTGAACAGGGAGGCGCTCGCGCCTAGGACGCAGAAACCTTACCACTCCCCTGTCTACTACTTCTCCCGCGCCGTGCACACCGTAGTGTTCGATCCCGGCAGTCCCCTTTTCGGAGCGATGAGCCGGCTGGCGCCCTTCGTTGACCGGTCCGACCTGCCCAAGAAAGTGCTCGGCTCATTCGAATTCTGGTCCAAGTCGGCGCTATACGGCTGTCAGAACTGCGGCGATTGCGCGCTGTACGATGTCGCCTACCTTTGCCCGGTATCTCAGTGCCCCAAGGACCAGAGGAACGGACCCTGCGGGGGCAGTTTTGAGGGCTGGTGCGAGATATACCACAATCAGAAGAAGTGCATTTGGGTCAGGGCCTACCGGCGCCTGAAGAGCCAGGGCCGGGAGGACACAATCGGCGAAGAGATTGTGCCGCCGTGCGATTGGCAGCTCTGGCAGACATCTTCCTGGCTCAACTTTTACATGGGCCGGGACCATCTGTCGAAGAAGCTGGGGATAAAGCCACCCGGCGGCGCGCACCCAAAGGATACTGGCGCAGGCAAGACCACCTCTCCCTGATCTCGTACGGGCGAACCGAATGCCGGGCTGCAACGAGGTTCAATGTCTTGGGTCAGAGATTCGCCGACAAAACTCGTCATTCCGGCGAAAGCCGGAATCCAGGGCGGGCGTATGCAATACGCCCCTACGGGTCAGGAGCTACTTCGAGCTCATGCTCTCGAAGGCCTTCTTGGCGAGCAGGGTGCTCGATTGCTCCTTCTCCCGGCCGCCGACGTCGAACAGCACTTCGATACCAAGTTCCCTGCAAACGCCCCATTCGGGCAAATTGTACTGCGTCCAGGAGCCGCCGCCCTTCAGATACATCTTCGGCTTGAAGGCGCGCAGGCTATCCACGCAGGTCACATCCTTGTCGATGTTCTCCACGATCATGGCCCGGCCTTTGAGGCCCCACTCCAGGCATTCCACTCTCTCTCGGTAGGTCATGAAGGAGAACTTCTTCCTCGCCACCAGTTGGTCGTCGCGGGAAAGAATGATGATGAGCGGCAGGTGCGCCGCCGATGCCCTTACGATCGACTCCTCGATATGGTGAATGTGCCCGGTGTGTATTGGGTCGAAGGCTCCAGAAATGGCGGCGATCTTGTTCAAGCTCATAGCAGGTTTGCTCCTCATCACTTGGTAATGCCAATAATACGACCGCCGCGCCCTCGCTGGCAAGGCGGACCTTTTGTCCCGTAACCCAGCCTAGAGAAGCCGTCGAGCCGCGCGCCGGGCTCAGCACCGTGCTAAACTACCACAAGGAACGCGAAGGAGCCCCGATGATGAGAGCAGTTGTCAAGACGAACCGGCAACCAGGCATCCACGTCTTGGACATGCCCACGCCAGAAATAGGGCCAAACGAGGCTCTGGTGCAAATTAAGGCTTGCGGAATATGCGGAGGCGACCTGGACCTCTACCAGGCGAAGCCTGGAGCTTTCTCGCGGCGCGGGCGCCCTGTCGAACTTCCCAGGATCATCGGTCACGAGCCGGCCGGAATAGTGGTTGGGGTGGGGAAGGAAGTGAGGAGTATCAAAGTTGGTGACCGGGTCGCCTCGGATAGCGGAGCTGGATGTGGAGCATGCTACTACTGTCAACAGGGCTACTTCAACCTGTGTGTCGAGCGCCGGTTCATCGGGACACACCGGGACGGGGCCATGGCCGAGTACTGCGCCATACCCGGTCCAAATCTGTTCAAGATTCCCGATTCGATCTCGTTCGACGAGGCCGCAATGTTGGAACCGCTGGGCGTCGCGGTGAGGGCCATGGAGACACTGGTCCGGTTCAAGCCGGGAGACGACGTCGCGGTCCTGGGTCCGGGCCCGATAGGGTTGTTGGAGGCAATGCTGGCGCGGGCTGCCGGGGCCGGGAAAATCTTCGTTGTTGGCCGGTCCACTAGCGAAAAGCGCCTTGAGTTCGCGCGACAGCTCGGTTTTTCCACGATAAATGCCGAAAGGGACGACGTCCTAAGCGTGATACGGGCTGCGACAGGGGGCCTGGGGGTGGATGCAGTTTTCGATGCCACCTCCAGCGGGATGCCTGGGGAGGCGACGGTTCTTCTGAAAGGAATCGGGCAACTCGTCATTACGGCCACGATGGAAGGAAAGGTGGAATTCAACGCTGATGACTTCAAGGCGCGCTCACTGATAATCACAGCGAACCGGGCAAGAAACCCGTCCACGTGGTACAGGGCGATAAACCTCGTTGCATGCGGCCGTGTGGACGTGAAGCCTCTGATCACGCACAGGTTTGACATAGAAAATGCGGACACGGCGTTCCGGACGCTCCAAAGGCGAGAGGGGATGAAAGTCCTGATCGCCCCGTCCTGAGGACGTAGCGATGAGCGGAGCGGCCAATGCTGCCGGCTAGGGAGCGGCCATGGGTTGCGGGCGCAGCCGAGGCGGGCGGCATGCAAACCCTACACGAACGGACGCCTCTTGCTGCGGCTCTTGGCTGATCCGGTAACCCGGACGTTCCGGCGCTCCATTTCCATGTCAACAAGCCGCCAGAACTGCTCCCGGTCGGCTGCCGTGACCACCGCTTTCTCGTGCGCTTCAGCCAGCACCACCGGGTAACCGTCCCCCAACCGGCATTGTTCGAAAATCAGGGCCTGCATGATTTCGGTGACGCCCCGGCGTTCCACCGCCCAGACGGGCATCTCGATACGCGCGATCTCGTCGCCCACGTTCAAATAGAAGAAACATACCCTGTGCCGGCCATAATGCCTTTCCACAACCCGCGAACGCGACACGAAGATGGCCGACCGCTCGCCCGGGCGGAGGACCCAGGAGAACACCGCAGAGTCCTGCACGCCGGACAGCGCATTGCACGGCCTCTCTGATCTCGGCATGCCATGGCAATCGCGGTCGCAATCGAAACCATCGGAAGGACACAGGGCCACACGCAGCAAGTTGACTGCCTCGACAGCGCGGGGGGAGCTTATGTAGCTGCCAAACGCGAGATGCTTTTCCTTGCTGCTTTCATCTATGTCGCCAAAGCACTTCAGCAGTCCGTCCGTGATAAACGCCGTGGCGACGAAATCAGGGTACTTTTGGCCTTCCAGGTCCCACAGGACAAGTGAGCCGTCCAGCAGGGCGACTGCGGGACTGTCTCCATCCAGACTCATAGTCATGCCAGCCAGCGCCCGGCACTCCTCGACTGCCCTTTTAGCCCCAAGCACCGGCCCCGCCACACGCACGTCTTCCAGGCCAGGATCTGGCGAGGGCACCACAATCTGCGTTTCGTCGGAATAGAGGGAGGAGTAGTTGCTCAGCATCGCGTACGGCCTGTTGCCGTACGACAGGCTAACCTTGCCAATGTTGATCAAATAGCAAGGGGCAGAGCGATGCCGGTCGACATCGATGTGCGAGCCATCTGTAGCCAGGGCAACATAGCTTCGCGGCACAGCAGGCATGGGAACGGACGCCGGCAGGCCTCCGGCTCCGATCCCGGGGAGGAGCCACGGGACCTTCCCCCGGGCCTGTTCGCACTTCGCGCCAAGTTCTTCCGGCCGTTCCACGCATGCCCCAAAAGTGTGGACCGCAAGGTCTACTCTGGCCTCCTTTTGACTCTCCGCGGCCCTTATCCGGCTTACCATGCCGGCCACCTGGGAGACTACTTGTTCAAGCTCAAGACTCACTGCCGTGAAAGACCTAGTACTTTGAAATGCCGCATTCGGTCATCTTGCCGGTGACCAGGAAGACAACCCGCTCAGCGATGTTCGTCGCCCGGTCGCCGACTCTTTCCAGGTTGTGGGCAACCCACAGCAAATGCGTGGCGCGGTCGATGGTCGTCGGGTCTTTGAGCATGAAGGTCAGCAACTCCCGGTATACCTGGTCATAGAGCGCATCTATCTCGTCGTCGTCCGCGCAGACTTTGCGCGCTGCCCCGACGTCTCGAGCGACGAGCGCATTCAGGCTATTCTTCAGCATCTCATTCGCCTTCGCGGCCATACGCGGGATGTCGATCAGGGGCTTCAAAGGCGGCTGGTCGCCCATCATCAGGCTGATCTTGGCGTTCCCCTCGGCGTGGTCGGCCATGCGTTCGAGATCGACGATGATGTTCAGCACGGCCACGATGAAGCGCAGGTCCCGCGCTACCGGCTCCTGCGTAGCGATGACCTGGATCGACTTCTCCTCGATCTCCTGGCGCATCCTATCGATAATGTTGTCCTCTTCTACCACCTTCCGGGATAGCTCCAGATCGCGGCGCTTGAGAGCGTCGACGGATTTCTCGACCGCCTTTTCCACCAGACTTCCCATGAGCAGGACGTCATCCATGAGTCCCTTGAGCTTTAGGTCCAGCTCGGTTCGTGCCATAAGGACCTCCTCGGTGTCGCCTTCAATCCTATGAACCAGCCTGTGAACCGGCTATCCAAATCGGCCGGTGATATAGTCTTCAGTCCGCTTGTCACGGGGGTTAGTGAATATCTCACCCGTCCTGCCGAACTCGACAAGCTCGCCGGCGCGGTCTGCGGCCATGAGCATGAACCCCGTGAAATCGGACACCCGGGCGGCTTGCTGCATGTTGTGTGTGACGATGACGATCGTATATTTCTCCCGGAGTTCCCGGACTAGCTCTTCTATTTTCATGGTGGCAACCGGGTCGAGGGCAGAGCAGGGTTCATCCATCAGGAGCACTGCCGGCTCCACAGCAAGCGCCCTGGCGATGCACAGCCGCTGTTGCTGGCCGCCTGAGAGCGCTGTTCCGGGCTGGTTGAGCTTGTCCTTGACCTCGTCCCACAGAGCTGCTTGCCTGAGGCTGCGTTCGACAACATCAGACAGCTTCGCCCGCGGCATCCTTGAGTTCAGCTTCAGACCGGCGGCGACATTATCGAAAATAGACATGGTGGGAAAAGGGTTGGGACGCTGAAAGACCATTCCCACGCTCCGCCGCAGTTCCACAGGGTCCGTGCCGGGGGCGTAGATATCCACCCCATCCAGGAGAACGCTTCCGGTCACCCTGGCCCCGGGAACCACCTCGTGGAGGCGATTGATGCACCGGATCAACGTCGACTTGCCGCAGCCAGATGGACCTATCATCGCCGTCACCAGCTTCGGCTCCATCATCATGTTGATGCTCCGCAGCGCCTGCAGGCGACCATACCACGCGTTGAGGTCCTGGACCCTGATGCCGCGGTGGGATGCTTCCATGCTGTTTCCCGCGCCAGCCCCAGGGACAGTTGAAGGAAGTTTGAGCATCTATCTCCTTTCGTTCAGTGTAGGCGTCTCCTGGTCAGCACACGCACCACCACCGAGACCACTAAGCCCCCCATGACCAGGAGCACCGCTGCGGCCCAGGCCTGTTGTTGCCAGTCCCTGTACGGTGAAATGGCGTACCTGTAAATCTGCAAAGGCAACGCCGCCACCGGCTCATCGAGCCCCTGGTACCCGAGCCGACTGCCGAAGGCAGTGAAGATCAGCGGGGCAGTCTCGCCGGCAACACGAGCTGTGCCCAACATTATACCCGTAACAACGCCCGGCAGCGCACCGGGAAGAACAATGCTGAGAATCGTCCGCCACCGCGGTATGCCAAGCGCCAGTCCGGCCTCCCTGAGCGTCGTCGGCACAAGCTTCATGGACTCTTCCGCCGTGCGGGCAATAATAGGCGCCATGATCAAGGCAAGGGCAATGCCGCCGGACAGAGCGGAGTAGCCTTGCATCTTGATCACGACCAGCCCGTACACAAACAGGCCGGTCACAATCGAGGGCACACCGAAGAGGACATCCGCCGTGAAGCGCACTGCGAACGCAACCTTGGGCCGGGCAAACTCGGCGACGTAGATGCCGGCCAGCAGCCCGAGCGGGATACCAAACACGCACGCCAGCCCCACCAGGAGTAACGTGCCTACGATTGCGTTGCCCACACCACCACCTGTCTCCCCGACTGGCTGCGGGAGCGAGGTGAGGAACTGGAAGCTGATGGCCGGCAGTCCTTTGCTGATAGTGTAGCCGAGTATTGCCACCAGGGCGGCCACAGCCAGCAGTGCGCTGAGGCCGCACAATGAGAGCATCATGGCGTTGGTAGCCTTCCGCAGGCCAGTCATTGTGCTCACACTGCCTCACCAGTCCTGGAACCGCCGGTGCTCTTCCATACCAACAGCCGCGCCAGCACGTTCACTACCAGCGTGATCCCAAGGAGCAGCAGCCCTATTTCGATAAGCGACGAGATGTAGAGCCTGCCGGTCGCCTCGGCAAACTCGCTGGCAACCTGGCTAGCCATGGTATGAGCTGGCGAGAAAAGCGACGCACTTATTATGGGTGCGTTCCCGATCACCATGGTCACCGCCATGGTCTCGCCAAGGGCCCGCCCCAAACCCAGGATGATGGCGCCAGTAATCCCCGAGCGAGCGTACGGCAGCACCACCTTCCAGATAGTTTCCCACCGGGTGGCCCCGAGAGCGAGCATCGCTTCCTTCTGCGAATCGGGCACCATGCGGATGATATCCCTTGCCGTCGCCGTCACTATGGGCAGCACCATTATCGCCAGTATGATCCCGCCCGCAAGCATGCCAACTCCGAATCTGGGACCCTGAAAGAGGGGCAGGAAACCAAGGTAGTCGCCAAGGAATGCCTCGAGAGGGTGCTTGACCAGCGGGACGAGGACGAACAGCCCCCACAGGCCGTAGATAACGCTGGGGACGGCAGCGAGAAGCTCGATAAGAAACGATGCCGCATCCCGCACGCCATGCGGCGCCAGTTCCGCCAGGAAGACAGCGGCCCCAACGCTGAGCGGCACCGCAATGACCATGGCTAAGAAGGAGGTCACCAGCGTGCCGTATATAGCGGTCAGGGCGCCGAACTGCTCGTTGACCGGGTCCCAGGTCGTGGCGCCAATGAATCCGGCGCCGAACCTTTGCAGTGAGGGGAGAGCGGTCACCGTCAGCTCGTACACCATGAGCAGGACGAGCGCTACCAGGGTCAACGCAGCCAGGGCCGAAAGCGCAATGAACACGACCTCGCCGCGCCTGCCACGGCCCTTCAAGCGCGCAAGCAAGGCAGGGCGCTTGGCCGAGCTATCTTTCACATGCCCTAGCATACCATCCGGCCGTTAACTTCGCCACCGGATTTGACCACGACCGAGTGACCCCAATCCCCCGAAACGACCTTGCGGACGCCCTTGGTGAGTTGCTTTGCAGACACTGACATTGCAATTAGGCCGCGTTAAACGGAGCATGCTATTATCCTCACTTAGGATCCAAGCCGGCAACTCGAAGGAAAGAGGACAACAGGATGGGAAAACTTCCGACAGGCACTTTCCTGCTCGTATCATGCGCATTACTCGCGTTCCTCATGGTTTCCGCGGCGCCAGCATGCTCAGGCGGCCAGAAGCCCACGACAACCACAACCTCGCCGGCCACCACTGGCCGCGGCCGCATTACCCTTCAGGGCGCCGGCGCAACTTTCCCATACCCGCTATACTCCAAGATGTTCAGCGAATACGGCAAGATCAGCAACGTCGACATCAACTACCAATCAATAGGCTCCGGTGGCGGTATCCAGCAAATTACTAACAGGACGGTAGATTTCGGCGCCTCTGATGGCATCCTGACGGACGCCCAATTGGCCGCCGCCCCGGCGAGCGCGCCGGGCTCCAACCCGCTGCTTCACATCCCGATGACCAGCGGCGCGGAGGCAATCATCTTCAACCTGCCGGGGGCATCTCTCCCCGCGGGGACCACCTTGCGACTCGCCCCTGACGTGCTCGCCGATATCTTTCTTCTCAAGATCAAGAAGTGGAATGATCCCCGTATCGCGGCATTGAACACTGGCGCCACCCTGCCTGCAACGGACATCGCTGTTGTCCACCGGTCCGATGGCTCTGGGACGACATACATCTTCACTAACTACCTGAGCAAAGTAAGCCAGGAGTGGAAAGACAGGGTGGGGAACGCCACCGCGGTTAGATGGCCGGGTGGAATCGGCGGCCAGGGCAATGAGGGCGTGGCCGGACAGGTGAGCCAGATCCCCGGCGCCATCGGATATGTGGAGCTCGCATACGCCCTCCAGAACAAGCTGGCCCACGCAGCGCTAAAGAACCGGGCGGGGAATTTCGTATTGCCCTCCGTTGAGTCCTCAATCGCCGCCGCGACGGGAGTCGCACTCCCGGACGACATGAAAGTTATGATAACCGACTCCGCCAATCCAGGCGCCTACCCTATCGCCGGATTCACCTGGATACTTGTCTACAAGCAACAGGCGGACCTGGTGAAAGGGCAGGCCCTGATGAATATGCTATGGTGGGCGATACACGACGGTCAGAAGTACGGGCCGCCACTATATTACGCTCCGCTGTCAGCCGATGCCGTCAAGAAGGCGGAGGCGATCGTCAGGTCCGTGACTTACAACGGACAGCCTCTGGTCAAATAGTGCTTGGTTGCAAATGGTCCGCGACGAAGGTCAGAGGTGATGGTGTATAATTTGCGGGACAAGAATGGACTCGAAAGACCTGTTCGGCCTCGTAGGTGGAGCGCTGACTTCGTTGTCGCTGGTACCTCAGATATGGCAGTTGTTCAGGCTGAGGAGCGCGCACGAGATAAGCCTCACGTTCTCGCTGCTCTTGCTTGTCGGCCTGCTGTGCTGGCTGGCCTACGGCATAGTCTACAGCCTTTTCCCGGTAATCCTGTGGAACTCGATATCTGTGGCGCTATCGGCAGCGATACTGTATGCCAAGCTCAAATACGGGCGAAAACCACCTGGTTGACCAGTCCCACGATCGCCACGCCGCCTTACTGAAGGCGAAGCAGCAACCAGCCTGCGGCGAGCAGCGCCACAGTAGGCGCCAGTATCTTTAGCGCCGCCTCTGGTACTGCCAGCAGCCAGGTCTCATCGATACGGCTCCGCGCGCCATCCTGAAACTCGATAACCCCTTCGGCGCGCGCTACCTTCCTCCTCAGGAGCCTGGCCTGAGCGCTCAACTTGCGCTGGGCAAGGCTGAGGCCGAAACAGGCGGCGGCCAGCGCGCCTGCGCCGAGATTGAAGCTAACGGCGCTCGCCCAGTAGGCAGTCGCGCAGGGAAAAGCGCCCCAGGCGAACGCGAACCAGAAATCTGTATGAAACCACCCACCGAACCACTCGAGGGTGTACGCGCCAAGAATGAAAACGCCAAAGATTACGAACGGCCAAATAGAAGGGGATACGGTCGCGGCGCCATAGACGCCGATCGCGACTGCGCCTGCCGCGGAGGCGGCGGCGATGCCCCATAATACAGACGAAGGTATCCCCGTCTTCAACGGTCGCCCATGCAGTTCGTCGAGCGCGTGGGAGCTGAGCCCGACGCCGAGGAAGAAGGCCAGGAACGCCCAGCCCAGGCGGTCGGGGCGGAATACCGGCGCCGCAGCCGCGCCCAACACCACGTAGCTCAGGTGCCATACCGTGTAAGGAGGGTGCAACAACGTCAGGTAGTCACGCCACGCGCCTCGACGCAGCGCGTAGAATGCCGGTCGCTTCTGCGCCGGGAG
>JACPRR010000229.1 GCA_016189825.1 Chloroflexota bacterium | reverse complement strand
TAACCATGGAATGGACGGTCGAAAAGCGCACCGGCAAGGTGTTCCTGGACCACAATCGCAACGCCCGCGGGCAGACCCTTGCCGCGGTGTACTCTGCGCGGCCTACCCCGGAGGCCACAGTGTCCATGCCGCTGCGCTGGGACGAGGTCGGCAACGTGTATTCCACGGATTTCACCCTGCTCACTGCCCCGGAGCGCCTGGAGCGGGTTGGCGATCTGTGGTCTGGCATACTGGAGGCAAAGGGGGACCTCAAAGGGCTACTGGGTTAGCAAGTCCCCTATTTCGGCTTCGCCGAGGAAATACGGAGCGCCTTCCATGCCATCGCGCCCGCCGCGACGAGAGCGCCTGCCAGGAAGAAAAAGAACGGTGCGCCAAGCCCATTCTGGCGTCCCAGCGCCACCTCGATAGTGCTGCGGGTCAGGTAGGTGGTGAGGCACAACATCATCGTTTTCATGAAGAGCAGGTTACGGAGCATGAATACCCGCATTCCCTCCGCCTGGGCTGCCGTCAGCGCCTTTTTCCATCTGGCAGGGAGATTGATCAGGGCCATCGGGTCTTTCACCACCGCGGAGGCGACGGCGATCACGGTGAGGACGATGTAGAGCCCGGCCCCGATAGCGGGCGAAACCCAGATCTGGCCCCTGCCGCCCCATCCATCGGGCGTCCCGAAGAAATCGAAATGCGTCGGTATGCGATCGGGAAGTATCCCGTAGCTCGAGGCCGCCAGGTACAGCCCGAGGAACACCAGGACCGCGGGCGCCGCTTCCAGTTGCGGCGGGTACGCCTTGTTGAGCCGTTGCCGCATGCCGCAGAGAATAACCGAAATGGGCCGGGAGGGGCAATTCCTACTTCGGCTCTGCCAGGATACCACGCTTGATGGCGAAGCCAATGAGTTCAGACCTGGAGTGCAGGTTCAGCTTCTCCATGATATGCTCACGATGGCGGCGCACGGTGTGCGGGCTGAGAAAGAGCAGTCGCGCAATTTCGCTTTTTCCCAGGCCTTCGGCGATCAGCCTCAGTATCTCTCGCTCTCGCAAACTGAGGCGATCCAGGGCAACTGCGCCGTCACCCCCGGCCGCCGCCCGGCGGAGGCGTTCCGCCACCAGTTTTGGCACCATACTGGGATAAACGTAGACGTTCCCTTTTTGAACGGTCTGTATCGCTTCGATCAACTCCTCAATATCCGCTTCCTTGAGGATGTAGCCGGCGGCGCCAGCGCGCAACGCGATGAAGAGGTAGTCCTCCCTGTCATGGACAGTCAGGATGAGTACACTGACATCCGGATACGTCCTCCGCATAACCTCGGTTCCCGCGAGTCCGCCCATTCCAGGCATGCTGATATCCATGAGCACGACATGCGGCCGACGACTGGCCATAAGGTCCAGCGCCTGCTCGGCGGTGCCAGCCTCGCCCATCACCTGGAACCCATCGACTTGCGCGAGAGCCCTGGCAATTGCCTGGCGAATAAGAGTATGGTCATCAACCAGAACGATGTCGATCAACCCTTTACCTCCTGGACGAGTGGGACCTCCACCTTTATGGTGGTACCGCCTCCCGGTTGCGAAGCGATCTCCAGGCGCCCTCCAATAAGACGCACCCGCTCTCGCATTCCTTCCAGGCCCACTCCCGGAGAGGCCTTCTGTCGACTTTCGATCATCCCCGCGTCGAAGCCCTGGCCGTCGTCCCAAACCAGGACTTGCACGAAAGAACCCCGCTGCTCCAGGGCGACTCCCGCGTGACGCGCCCGGGAGTGGCGCTCTATGTTCACCATCGCCTCCTGGCATATCCGGTACAGGGCCACTTCAAGGCTGGCGGGGAAACGTTTCCCGGGCAAGGAGTTCTGTATTGAGACGTCGACACCTTCCCGCTCAAGGTGGGTTTCGGCGAACCAGCGGATTGCCGCTTCCAGGCCCATGTCATCGAGCACACTCGGCCGGAGATCGTAGATCAGGCGCCTGGTCTCCTCGAGAAGCGCGTGAGCCATGTCGCGAGCCCTTTCCAGCTCTTCACGTACTTGAGAAGGGGCGTTGCTCAGCGAGCGGGAAAGCAGGTCAAGGCTCACGGAGATGGCTCCCAGGGTCTGGCTCTGCTCATCATGAAGGTCCCTGGCGAGCCGAGACCGCTCTTCTTCTTGCGCCGATATCAGCCTGTGAAGCACCTCTCCAAGGCGCTCAGTCCGCTCCGCTACCTTCGACTCCAATTCCCGGTTCGCTTTCTCGATCTGTTGTGAGGCGGCCATCAGCTTCTGGCGCATGGCCTCGAGGGCTTGCGCCAGGTCCAACACCTCATCCTGCGCGTCGATATCGACGGAAGTTACCAGGTTTCCATCGGCCATGCGCAGCGCCGATTGTGTCAACTGGCGTACCGGCCTCACGATGCTCCTGGTAACGGCCCAGGCAACGAGAATACTGGCGGCAAGACCCAGGACAATCTGCACTACCAGTTGGCGCTGAAGCTGTAGAGGCAGCGCCAGGGCGATGTCCTCCTGCTGTTCCAAGATCAAGTAGAACCCGGATGATCCCACAGGCACTGCCGCGTGCACGTGAGGCCCAAAAGTGCCCTGCGCCGGGGGCCTGTGCAACATGACGGCCGGCTTGCCGGCGGACATCGCGCTCGCCACAGTAGCGAAATGGATGCTAAATTTGCCTGGATGTGTGTCGGGCCCTAAACCCAGCACCACGATGCCGCCAGGACTGATAACCTCAAGACGGTATTGCGAACGGGCGTCTGGGGGCAACGAAGGCGAGGCATCGCCGATTCTCGCCGTCGGGGAAGGATTGGGATCGTACAGTGCGGCGGTGTTCTTCGGGCCCGCCTGAACGGCCACGATCCGCTGGCTCGGTCCTGCAAACTCAGGCACCGGCACTGCGATGGTGATGAGCGGCACGCCCCCGCCTGGGAGTGTCATCTCGCTCAGCACGTACCGGTCTCCAGGCGTGGGGGAGGCTTTCGCCGTCACCGCCTTGTTGACCCGGTCCCGGTCAGCCAATCGCGCCCCTGCTTCGGCCAGAATCTGCCCCCTAGCGTCCAGCAGCGAGACTCCGTTTACGAGAAAGAATTGAGATAGAGAGTTCTCAGAGAAATGCACCAGCAGTCTCCGGGTAGCTGAATCCGCGTCAGGTCCGGCCGGGGCCATTAACTCCTCACGGAACTCGTGGACATCCTCTGCAACGCTGCGGAAGTCGTCATCCAGGAGATTGGCCGTGGCGTGGACTGTGCTCAGGCGCTCTTCGTAGACCAACTCGGTAGCCTGCCGGACAGACCTCAGACCAAAGAACGAGAACCAGACGAACAACAAGGCCAGACCGACCGCCGCGTAAAGCGTGAAGCGCGTCTGAATCCCAATATGCTTGAAACGCCCCAACAAACCCGTCTTCGCCCCCCCGGTTGGAACTATTGTACGCGGGCGAAGTTAATTATTCTAGTCCGGCCCCCCGGGCCGTGATGCTGGCATAATCTATTTCAAGCTCTTCATGAACGCGACGAGCTGGCCCGTTTGTATGTCGGTCAGATTGACTCGCGGCATCATTCCTCCCTGGTAGCCTTTCACTATTGCGGCGTCGGGGGCGGTGATGCTCTCCGTCAGGTAGGCATCGTCGGCAACCACGGTTTGACCCGAAGCGAGTGGTACCTGCTTGCCCGCCAGTCCGGCCAGGGCGGGCGCTAACGCAGTGCCCTCGCCGTTCGCTCCGTGACAGGCGGCGCAGCCGAGACTTGAGAACAGTTGCTTACCCGCAGTGGACGGGGTGTCGCCGGACTGGGGTGATGCGGGCAGGGACGACGGGGTAGGCGTGGTTGTCGCCGCGATTGCGACCGACGTCGGTCGTGGCGCAGCACTGGCAGCCGGGCCGCTCGTAGCGACCACAGCGGGAGCAGCGGCCTGAGTCGAACTGGCTACGCTCCTGGCTTCGAGAAGGGAATCATCCCAATTAAGTATGAAGGTCGCCAGGTCCTGGATGTCGTTCGCCTTCAGCGGGCCTCCGTCGTCGTCGCCCCAAGGAAGCATGGCGGTCCCAGGACGGCCCCGCTCGACGGTCTTTACGAGCGCCTTGTCGTCCATTTTCGTAGCCCTAAGCGCTGGACCTACCAGCCCTTGTCCGGTGGCGCCGTGGCAAAAGGCGCAGCTCTGCGAGAATAATGCCGCCCCCCTGGCCATACTTTCTGTCTTGAACCTTGCGGCAGCCGAAGCCTGCCTGGCAGGTTCTCCCATCCAATAGAGCGGGATAAACGCCACCACGATAATCGTCAACAGCGCCACTGCGGCCAGCTTCTTCTCCACGTCCAGCGCCTCAGACTTTCCTCGCCTGGCTCTCTTCAAAACCCGATCGCTGGATGGCCGCGCCTGTATCGACCCATACATCTTTGCCCTCTACGGTGATAGGGAAGATGTCCAGCGGCCTCGGTGCGGGGCCAGCGTGGACCACACCGAAGCGGTCGAACATCGAACCGTGGCACGGGCAGTTGAACCTGCCTTTTTTCGCCAGGCCGTCCTCGGACGGCTCGTCAGGCACCCATGGCACCACGCAACCAAGGTGGGTGCATTTGCGGTACAGCGCGATAAAGCCAGACTCCACATGCGAAAGGAAGAATCGCTGTTCCGCAAAGGGGACCACCGTTCCCACCGGAATGGCCCTTATCTCGTCGACTCCACCGATCTTGAGCTTGGAGCCAAAGCCCCCCTGCACCAGGAAGGGACGCAGGGAGACTCCCAGGGCGCCAGCGGATTCAGCCGCCAGGACTCCCGCGATCGCCCAGCAGGCACGGCCCAGGAAAACCCTTCTGTTAATGCGTTCGGCCACGTCTACCTCCTTCGTTTGTCAGGACTCAAAACGGCAACGCTCCTGGAGGCAGGTTCCACGGCAAGACCAGATGCATACCTTCGCCCCGGAAAAAGGTGCCGGCAATGGTCAGCAAGACGTAGGTCACGGCAAATGCCGTAAACAAGCCG
>JACPRR010000264.1 GCA_016189825.1 Chloroflexota bacterium | reverse complement strand
GTCCCGTAGCTCCCGTGGAAGGCGAAGTAAGCCTGGTTCAGTTTCCGGATGTGATACCCGTTCTGCCACAAGTACAAACGCCGCTCTTCCATGTACGCTTCCGCCTGCTCCACTTGCTTTTGGAGGAGCATCGCATCCACGGTGAGCCGAATGCTCCTCATCTCGCGTCTGAAATCGAAGTTGCCGGATGGCGCCGGCCTCGATGGTGGCTCCGGCTCAATCCCGGCGTAGTAACGCTGGTAAATCATCTGTCCGATCTCCTCCCCCGCCGCCTCCGCGACTGTCTCGTTGATCGTCACCATGTCGCCGCCTGCCCAATAGGCCTGTCCCAGGGGCCGGAAGAACAGGTACTGGTGGGTCCATTCATGGACGACTGTTGACAAAATGTCATGAAGCCGCCCTTCGTCCGGGACCATGCTCGGGTAGAGCGCGACTCCGCCAACCCGCTCGATTTCGGAGGAGAAGCCGAGCCTGTCGACGCTCGCCTCAAGCTCATTGATCTGCGCCTCGGTGAGGTCGGGGTCCAGAAGGACCGTCTTGTATTGCTCTATCCTATCGCGCGGCGAAACCACCAGCAGGTTCGGCAGCTTGGCCATTCGGAACGAGAGCGGCGGGAGGAGGGCACGAAATGGCCCAAGAGTCGTGCCCAGACCTTGTGCAATGAGAGCCGCCTCGATGCGGTTGGCCATCTCGCGATCAGGCGCGCCGTGTGCCGGAGCCAGGCGCAAGAAGTAGTCCGCCTCCCAGGAAACCACGTCAAAAGCGTAGGGGCGGGCATAGCCCTGGATGCTGTCCGCTTCGTATGGTTGACTCGATGGGAGCAGGGACAGGATGATTAGAGCTGCGCCAAGCGCAGCCATCCGTGGCATTGCCCGTCCCGCGGTCCGCCATTCCATATCACATTATGCGACGTTTCCTTGCCTTTTCTCCACTCTGAGATTACAATTGCCTCAATCACGGACTTGCGCACTTGATGCTGACCTTCTCCAATGTCGATCCACTGGCCCAGCCTGTGGGTTCCGATCGTCAGAGGCCGTTCGAGCAACGTAGCTTAGCCTGAGCGTTAGAAAGGGGTCAACTCATGCGAACCTATGATCCGGCGCACATACGCAATGTGGCGCTTCTGGCCCACGGCGGAGCGGGCAAGACCTCGCTATCAGAAGCAATCCTCTTTTCGGCAGGCGCCATTACCAGGCAGGGCAAGGTCACGGAGGGCACGACGACTTCGGACTTCGAGCCCGAGGAGACGAAGCGCCATATCAGCATCAACCTCTCCCTGCTTCCGTGCGAGTGGAAAGGGCACAAGCTGAATGTGCTTGATACTCCGGGCTACGCGGACTTCGTGGGAGAAGTCGTTGCTTCGCTTCGGGCGGCAGACAGCGCTGCCATCGTTGTAGACGCGGCAGCAGGCGTTGAGGTCGGCACTGAGCAGGTGTGGCAGCTTGCGGAACGGCTATTGCTGCCCAGGATGGTTGTCGTTAACAAGATGGACCGGGAGAACGCGGACTTTGCCAGAACTCTGGACCAGGTACAATCCGTTCTCGGGAAAAGGTGCGTCCCGGTACAGGTTCCAATCGGAGCGCAGAGTGAATTCACCGGCGTGGTTGACCTGGTGCGAATGAGGGCTTACCTGGGGACCGACTCCGAAGAGAAGGACATTCCCGATGCGCTCGCAGGTCCGGCACAGGCTATGCGTGAGAAGCTTGTTGAAGCTGTCGCCGAACTCAACGATGACTTGATCGCGAAGTATCTTGAAGGCACAGAACTGACCCAGGAGGAGATCGCCACTGGGGTGCGGGAGGGGACGAAAAACGGGAAGCTCGTGCCGGTCGTCGCGGTGTCCGGCGTGCAGAACAAGGGGGTGGCCCGCTTCCTCGATGTTGTGATTGAACTGTTGCCGTCGCCCGTCGAGCGGGGGAAAGCGAAGGCGAAGGGCAACGGATCGGACGTAGAACTGGCTGTCGACCCCTCCGGTCCCCTCGCCGCGCTCGTTTTCAAAACCACTGCTGATCCGTATGTGGGCAAGCTGACCTACTTCCGCGTTTTCTCGGGGACCTTCCGCAGCAACTCGCAGGTGTGGAATGCCCCTAAGAGTAGCGATGAGCGCATCGGGCAGGTGTTCACGGTGCGCGGCAAGACGCAGGAGCCTGTTCCCCAGGTAGTGGCAGGGGATATAGGCGCCGTATCCAAGTTGAGTGCGACGGGGACGGGGGATACCCTGTGCACCAAGGAGAAACCGCTTGTGCTGGCGCCAATCGAGTTCCCTCAACCCTCGATAGGCATGTCCGTTCGTCCGACGACCAAAGCTGATCTCGACAAGATGAGCCAGGCGCTTCCCAGGCTGGTAGAGGAGGACCCGACGCTGAAGGTGAGGCGGGATGCTGATACCGGTGAGACGGTCCTTTGGGGTATGGGAGAGAATCACCTGGATGTCGCCGCTGAGAAGTTGCACCGCAAGTTTGGCGCCGGCGTTACGCTCGACGTGCCCAGGGTGCCGTACCGCGAGACCATAACAGTGAAGACGGAGAGCGAATACAAGCACAAGAAGCAGACTGGCGGCCATGGGCAGTATGGGCATGTGCTGCTTCGGCTCGAACCATTGAAACGCGGTGAAGGATTCAAGTTCGAGTCTGCGGTTGTCGGAGGGTCGGTGCCGCGAAACTTCATTCCTGCCGTTGAAAAGGGTGTAAACGAAGGAAGGCACGAAGGGGTGATGGCTGGCTACCCACTCGTTGATGTCAAGGTGGTCCTCTATGATGGCAGCTACCACGATGTTGACTCTTCGGAAATGGCTTTCAAGATCGCCTCAGCGCAAGCGTTGAAGAAAGGGCTCGCGGACGCACGCCCCGTGCTGCTGGAACCAATCCTGAATCTTCGGGTTGTGGCGCCGGAAGAATTCACCGGCGATGTGATCAGCGACCTCAACACCAAGCGCGCCCGGGTCCAGGGCATGAACCGGGACGGGAAGTCGACCATTGTCGAGGCCCAGGCGCCACAGGCCGAGCTTCTGCGCTACGCAGTCGACCTGCGTTCAATGACCCAGGGGCGTGCCTCTTTTACTACCGAGTTCAGTCATTACGAGGAAGTGCCATCGTTCATCGCGCAGAAGGTAGCGGCTGACCGGCAGGCGCAGAAGCAGGCGGAGAAGGAAGAGAAGTAGTGCGGGGGTGACCCAGCCCCGACGAAGCTGTTCCCGTGAGGCTATTTCCCCATTACCAGGGAGAGGAACTCGGCGCGGGTCGCTGCCCTTGAGCGGAAGTAGCCGCGCGTGGCCGAGGTTATGACATTGCTCCCGGGCTTCTTGATGCCGCGCATAGTCATGCACAGGTGCTCAGCCTGGATGACCACTGCCACCCCGTCGGGTTGGAGAACGTCCATGATCGTCTCCGCGATCTGTGTCGTCATGCGCTCCTGTATCTGGGGCCGGCGGGCGAAAATGTCGACCACCCTGGCCAGCTTGCTCGCGCCGACGACGCGGCCGATACGGTTCGGAATGTAGCCCACATGCGCCATCCCGAAGAAGGGAAGAAGATGGTGTTCGCACATCGAGTAAAAAGGGATGTCGCGGAGCAGCACCATCTCGCGGTGGCCTTCATCGAATCCCACAGCCAGCTCGGCCTTTGGGTCCATCGCCATGCCGGAAAAGAGCTCGCTGTACATTTCGGAAACACGACAGGGAGTCCCTTGCAATCCCTCGCGCGTCACGTCTTCGCCCATGGCCTTGAGGATGCTCAGGACTGCCGACTCTATGGCCTGCTTGTCGATCACTGGCGGGTTCCTCCTTCGGCTGGTCTCCGCGCTCCCTCTCTGGACGTCATGCGCTGGTTGGTCGGGCTGGCGAGCGCCGGTATTCTACAGCCGGGCATGAGCAGGGTCAACACGCACGCAGTCACATAGTCGCCCGAACCACTGCTGCCAAAGCGATATGCTAGAATAGACGGATGTTAGATATGAAAGCGCAATTGCGGAGTCTGCCCAGCGTCGATGCCTTGCTGTCTGATCCCCGGTTGGCGCCGGGCAATGCCGGGCTGTCCCGTGATGCGCTCACCGGTCTGACGAGACAGGCGCTCAGCGAGCTTCGCCAGGGAATCTCCTCCGGTGGAAACTGTCCCCCCTTCGATGAGATTGTTTTCAGGCTGGTGCGACGAGCCCGTGCTCTGGGCGGAGGTCCGCGGCATGTCATCAACGCGACTGGCGTGGTACTTCACACGAATCTGGGACGGGCCCCGATGAGCGACTCCACCATCGAGGCGATGTCCAGGTGCTCGCGGGGTTTTGTGGACCTTGAGCTCGACCTTGAAAGCGGGAAGCGTGGTTCGCGGCAGGATCGTGTTGAACCGGTGCTCTGTCTGCTGAGCGGTGCGGAAGCGGGCATGGTCGTCAACAACAACGCATCCGCCATGCTGCTCGGGCTCACGGCGCTTGCTAAAGGCAAAGAGGTCGTCGTGTCCCGGGGTCAGGCGGTGCAGATCGGCGGTGGCGTACGCATACCGGATATCCTGCGCCAGGGTGGCGCAAAGCTGGTTGAGGTTGGCACGACAAACGTTACAGAAATCGCGGACTACGACAGCGCCATCACGCCAAGGACAGCGGCTTTGTTGAGAGTGCACTCTTCGAATTTCAAGATCATCGGGTTTACGGGGTCGGCCTCACTCTCTGAG
>JACPRR010000263.1 GCA_016189825.1 Chloroflexota bacterium | reverse complement strand
GTACGTGTTCCGCAGAGGATTGGCGACGCCTTTCCTGTTGACGACCGCGGTCTGTGTTCCGGTGCCGGTGAAGTATTGCATCTCGTGCGCCAGGAGATAGATGCCGGCGCCGAGAAGAGAAGCGTCGACCTTCTGGCCGCGGCCCGTCCGTTCCCTGGCGACGAGCGCCAGCGAGACTGCGAACGCCAGTTGCAGTGAGGAAACCTTGTCGCAGGGCGAGAGCCCCCCCTTCATGCTGAAGGACTCCAGGTCGCCCACAACGCTGAGCAGGCCGCTCCTCGCCTGACCGATCATGTCGAGCGCGGGCTTTCCGGCTTCGGCGCCTGTCGTGCCCAGCCCGGTGCCGCGAGCGTAGATCAGGCGGGGGTTGACCTCGGCGAGCGCCTCAAAAGTGACGCCCCATTTCTCAAGCGTGGGTTCTCTGAGGTTGGTGACGAAGACGTCGGAATTGCGAACGAGCTTGTAAACTACTTCCCGGGCGCGCTCGTTATCCAGATAGAGCCCGACGGATTTCTTGTTCCTGTTCAGGTACTCGTGAATCCAGTTGTGGCTATCGGCCGGCCGGCCCCTTCCAACCATCGTCTGCACGCCACGGGTCGGATCGCCTCCGGGCAAACCCTCTATCTTGATGACTTCTGCGCCGGCTTCCGCCAGCCACCTCGCGGCGAGCGGCGCCTGTTGAAAAGCCCCGAGCTCGATCGCCCGAATCCCTGAGAGGGGCGATTCCTGCTTGCGGCTGCTCTCCACTGAGGGAGAAACGGTCCCTGATGTGGTCACTGCTAAATCACCTCTTGTCCTGGTAGGATGCGCCCCCTTGGGGGCGCACTACGTCTCGATTTCTCGCGCGCACTAATACGAGCGCCTTAGAATTTGTGGCATGGCGCACAGGCAGGGACGCCTGTGCCACCCATAGGGATGCATCATCACTTAGTTCGTTTGTATTAAGCGCGCTCTTTTCTCCACTTCGCGGCTTCCTTATGGCCTTCGTCGATAACCCGCTGGATCGCGTTCCTTGAGGCCGGGGTGAGCCGGACCATATTGTCATACTCCATGCCGATAGCAAGGCTCTGTCTGAAGCCGGTCAGCTCCTGGGCCCTGTTTATTGCCGCCTTCTCCGTGGAGAGCATCTCGAGGGGAATCTTGGCGACCTCTTTGGCGATAGCCTCCACTTCCTTTTCGAGCTGGTCGAGCGGATAGGCCCGGTTAGCCCAGCCGACGCGCACCGCTTCGGTGCCGAGGACGGGGATGCCGCGCAGGAATGAGTACTCCTTGGTCTTCTTGATGCCTACGAGCGGGAGCCAGAAAGGTCCTTCGGCGCCCGCAGCCAGCAGCATCCGTGGCCAGCTAATCTGACAATCTTCGGAGACGATAGTGATATCGGTGAGGGAGACCATTTCCACAGCGGCGCCGATGCAGTAGCCGTGCACCTGGGCGATCACCGGCTTCGGCAGGTCCCATATCTGCAAAAAGCGGGCGAGGTTATGCTGCAGCCTGAGCCTGTCCTGGACGTATGACAGGTTCTGGTGCTCGATCCGCGCCTCCGGGCTGAGCTCGAGGCCGGCGCAGAAGGCGCGCCCCGCACCCTTGAGGATCACCACGCTGATGCTGTCGTCCGCAGCGAGGTCCTCCAGTGCATCCTTGAACTCGCCAAACGTCTGCATGCTGAGGGCATTCAGCTTCTCAGGCCTGTTCAGTATGAGCCTGGCGATCTTGTTGTCCTTTTCGAGTATGATGGTGCTGTATTTCGACACGACGTATTACCTCCTACAATCGTTAGCAGCGAACGTGTGAGGCCTGGAGCTGGTGTTCCGGGGGCCTCGCGCCCAAAGCCGCATTATGCACAGACCATTCTTGACATGTCAAGGCGCAAGCTGGCCCAGAGGCCGGGCCCTTCCGCGGCGATGACTCGCTGGGATGAAACGTGTTTCACGATGGTTGGCTTCTTAGAAGCGCCGCCTCTTTCCGCTGAAAGCACAGGTCCACGAATTCTTCAAGTCCGGCCATGAACTGTGCTTCGACACCCTCACTGCGTCCCAGCAGTTGCCTGCCTTCGATGCGCCACACCGGTATGTGCATCTGCTGTTCGAGACGGCCGGCGATAACATGGCCGAGCCCGACCACCGGCAGGCAGCCCGTCTGCTCGAATAACACCAGGCCGTCCGCACGGAACTCGCGGCAGGCGTTAATGGTGTCACCGATCCAGCGCTCCCCGCCGCCTCCCCACGAGTTGTACATCCACATACGGGCTTCCTCTTCGAGCGGGCTCAGTTTCCTGCCGTACTCCTCAGTGTCCCCGAAATTCGGCCCCAGGAAATTCCGCTTCGACCCCCCGTAGTGCCAGAATGGCACGGCGACTCCCCGTTTGGCGAGGTAGTCCCAGATGTTGCTGCCGTAGGGCCCGGTGATGGCCCATACGATACGCAACCTCTCTTCGCCGACCGGCGACCATCTTCTCGCCACGCGTCCGCGAAGTTCGTCTCGGAAGTCCTCGTAGTATTTCACGATAAGTGGGGAGTTTGTGAACTCTTCGGGGAACAGCGGCTCCCGGAATACGTCGCGGGGGTGTTCGGGACAGGGGATAAGCTTGCGCATCTCGCCGATGTCGTGGAGGGCGGCGCGCCAGCGCCGCCCCAGCTCCTGGTACTCCCGGAGCTTGCTCTCGTTGAAGCGGGCGCCCGGCAAGTGGGTTTCAACGAACTCGATGAGCGCTTCAAGCTGCTTGACCACATAGGCGAGGTTCTCCTGGTCAGGGTCTCCCAGGGGTATGTCTACAGTGAATACGGGCACGCCGAGAAGATGCGCCAGGGTCCTGTGCGTGTCATTCACCACCTCGCACGCCCCAGTCCTCGACACGATGATCCTGGGCTTGGGCAGGTCGTCGCCCGCTGTTGCGAGAGGAAGGAAGAGGACGGTCCTGTCGCAGGCGTAGTCAGGCAGTCCAAGGGCGCCCACCATGTCAACACACTGCTCGGCGCGCCCGGTCGCCAGCCTGTCTGCTATGCGCACCAGGTTGAGCCTGCCGAAATCGCCGAAGCACCGCATCAGCATGCCGCCGGTAGCCACGCCGACAAAATCCTTGCCCTCGCGCCAGGCCCTCAAGTGCTCCCGGTTGTCCTCCAACTGTACCTGGTAGAGGAGCTTGTTGCTGGCCGCCATGTTGGGGTTGGGGTTGCGCTCGATCTTCTCGAGCCTGCGCTCATATTTCGCGATCTCGGCCTCGAACACGTTCATGTGCGGCCTCCCTTTCGGGATGATAGTTGACAGTGTTCAAGTCTGTCAATTTGGGGCGACGACTCTCTGGCCCAATCGCCGTTTCTCTTGCGTAATAGCTGTGCGAGCCTTATTATTGCCTCAGCCCAAGGGGGCTTCCTTGTGGGACGTACGTCACAGGAAAGAAAAGACGTGGCGCGGCGGTTCGAGCGATTGGGTATACAAAGACGCATCATGCTCCACGTCGCCGTGGGGCTGATCGTCTTGTTTGGCGCGTTTGCCACTGTGGGCTTCCTTTCTGTACGAGAGGCCACGCAACTGGTGTACGAAGAGCGCCTTGCTACCGCCTACACCGTGGCTGGCATCGTTGAGAGAGATTTCCTCCACGTTAGCCGGGACGTTCATGAAGTTTTCGACGAGTTCCCCTTATGGGCCGGAGAGGCCTCCGATATCGCAGCACGGGAGTTGCTGAGGCACCTTTCTGGAACAGACCCGTTCCCTTTCTTCCGGATCACTGGAGTTTGGATTGTTGCCGGTGATGGCCGGATAAGGGCTGCGGTCGGCGAGCCGGTGGCTCCCCAGGGCAAGCAAGCCACGCAGGTGGCCTCGTGGGCGGCCCAAATGGGTCAAAATCAGTTCTTGGCCCTGCCGGCTGTGAGCACCATACCGGGCGCCATTCCCTTCGCGACGATGCTAGTGCCGTTTGACGATCGGGTCGGCTCAGAAACGTTCTGGGTTGCTGTCCACACCGTTTCGGTCAATAGCTCAACCGCGTATAGCCCGGGTGCTTACTGGCGGACAGCCGGAGGTGCGTCGACCACAGCAGCACCGGGGGACGAATTGGAGGCGACGTACCACCTGGAAGTCGTAGACTGCAATGGGCTCACCGTATTGGCAATCGGGGAGGAAGGCAAGCCAGGCGAGACAAGCCAGCACTTCCCATTCATCAAAGACCTCGCCGCCCGGCAAAAGGGTGCCGCCATCATGCATGAGCCCTCTGCCGGCGAGGCTTTCTCGGCCCATGTGATGGCGGTAGTACCGTTGGGCGCCTCCCCATTCTACATCCTCCTTGAGCAGCCCAAGGACGTGGCCCTGGCTTTGCCGGAGGAGTTGCGGAGGAGGATATTGCTGGCGACGACGCTCGGGTTCGGTGGGACCCTCCTCGTGGCCTTTTTGATCACCAGGCGACAGGTGATCAGGCCGACGGAACAGTTGACCGCTGCAGCACAACGCATGGCAAAGGGGGACCTGGAAACCCCAATCAACGTGACCGCCCAGGACGAGGTCGAGACACTGGCGGCCAGCCTTGAGGCGATGCGTATGCAGTTGAGAGACGCATACCAGGTGATAAGCCGGGCAAAGGGAGAGGCTGAGACACAGGTGAAGCAGCGCACGGCCCGCCTGACTGAGGCCCTGGGCAAGGTGATCTCCGCCCAGGAACAAGAGCGGCGAAGGCTCGCGCGGGAGCTGCACGATGAAACGGCCCAGACGATCGGCGCATTGTCCATCGCCCTTGACCGCGCCAGCTACGGCCTGAAGGAGGGTGACGCCGAGGCTGTCGATCAAGTCCGAGAGGCCCAAAGCATCGTGAAACGTTTGCTGGAAGAGATGCGCCGCCTCATCCTCGACCTCCGCCCTTCGGCCTTAGAGGACCTTGGCCTGGTGCCGGCCATTCGCTGGTATGCCGAGACACACCTCCAGGAAAAAGGGGTGGAGACGACTGTCGAGGCGGACCACCGGGAAGTGAGACTGCCTCCGCACCTGGAGGTCGCACTGTTTCGCATTGTCCAGGAAGCCATCAACAACATC
>JACPRR010000228.1 GCA_016189825.1 Chloroflexota bacterium | reverse complement strand
GTTCCCCTGGCGGCCGCAGGGGAGGACGCAGCCTATGTAAGCGTGGGGGTTCCGCTGAGCGCTGTCCAGGGAGGCCCGCACGAAGGTCTGCGCCGCAACCTGGCGCTGCTTGTCGTGTCGCTTGGGTTCGCACTCGCCATGGTCCGCATAGGCGCGGACCGGGAGACACAGCGCAGACGGTCCGAAGAGCAGGCGAAGAAGCTCGCCGCCATATCCGCCCGCTTCGTCGACCCCAAAGAGTTGGACGAGGCCATCAACGCTTCGCTGGCCGACATAGGCGTGCTGAGCCGCGCCGGCCGCGCTTACCTCTTCCTGCTCCGCGAGGGCGGAACGATAATGGACAACAGCCACGAGTGGTGCGCCCCTGGCGTTAGCCCGCAGATAGACAACCTGAAGAACTTGCCCGTGGACACCTTTCCCTGGTGGATGGCGAGGCTACGAAACGGGGAAGTCATCCATATCACTGACGTCTCCAGGCTTCCCCCTGAGGCCAAAGCGGAGAAGGACATACTGGAGGCCCAGGACATCAAGTCTCTCCTGGTACTGCCGGTGGAGGCCTCGGGCGCCCTCGCCGGGTTCATCGGCCTGGACAACGTGAGGGGCGCAGGGCCGTGGGACGGTGACGTTGCCTCCATGCTCCGCGTTTCTTCCCAGATCATCGGCGGGGCCCTGGGGCGCTGGCGCGCCCAAAGGGAAACGGAAGCACGGGGGAACAGGCTGCAGGCCCTTTACGACGTGAGCCGGGCGCTAACGGGACCCCTGAAAACACAGGCGCTGGCCCGCCTGGCCCTTGAAGAGGCCCTGAAGGCATCGACGCTCGATGCTGGCATCATCAGGTACTATGACCAGGCGACAAATGAGCTGGTGATCCTTGCGGCCCGCGGGCTGCCGCCCGAGCTTGAAGCAACGATCAGGGCCAAAGCTGGCAGGGTGAAACTCGGTCTTGGGTTGGCTGGAGAAGCGGCGCAAACCGGCAAGCCGATTGTGGTAGAAGGCGTAGAAGACGACGAGCGGTGCCTGATTCCCGACCTGTCCAGGTTTGGTTTCCATTCGGCTGCCTATCTGCCGCTCAAGGCAGAGGACAGCGTCGTCGGCGTAATCAGCGGCTACGCAAAGCTGAAGCGCCCCTTCAAGCATGAAGACCTGGACATGCTGGAGACGTTGGGGACAATGGTCGGTGCAGCCCTGGCCAACGCCCGGCTGTTTGAACAGGCGCAAGAGGCCAGGGACGATTGGCAACAGACCTTTGATGCCATGAGCGAAGGAATGGCTATCATCAACCCCGATCGTCGCATTCTGAGGGCCAACCGAGCCCTGGGCGAGATGCTGGGGACGACGCCCGGCGAACTGGTCGGCAAGCCCTGTCACCTGCTCATCCACGGGCTGGACAGCCCCCCGGCGAATTGCCCCACATGCGCCTGCATCACCTCGAAGCTGCCTTGCGCGGTTGTCTGGCAGGAGCCGCACCTGGGGGGCCGCTGGCTTCGCCTGAGGGGTGACCCGGTCCTCGACGGCGGCGGCCAGGTGGTGAGGATCATCCATGCCTTCGCCGACATCACCCAGGAAAAGAAACAGCAGCTTGCCGTGGAAAGCCTCTACGACCTGTCGCTGGCGCTCTCGGGCATCCTGGACGTAAATGAAGTGGTTGGCGTGGCATTGCAACATGTCGAGCGCACCTTTGGCCAAGGACATTGCACAGTGGGCATCGGGCTCCTGGACCGGTGGGGCCAATGGCTGGACATGGTGGAGGCGCGCGGTCCGGGACGGGAAGCCATGCGCGGTGTTTCTCTTCCCCTGAACCAGATGCTTCCTGAGGGGACCCGTACGCTGTTCCAGGAACGTCGCTCCTGGCTTCAATCAGACATTTCCCAGTCGTCACCGCCCCTCATTAGGCTGCCTGCGTTTCCGGAAATCCGGAGCTTTGTGTCGGTCCCCCTGGTAGCAGGAGACCGCGCACTGGGTGTGGTATTCCTTGCCAGCAGCGAGCCGGACCTGCCCTCCGGGGACGAACTGGCGTTGCTCGAGACCCACTCCCGGGAGATCGCCCTGGCGGTGCACAACGCACAGCTTTTCGCTAGCACAGATGCAGAGTTGCGACACCGGATCGCCGAATGGGAGGCGCTCTGCTCTGTCATCGGCTCTGCCTCCAAAAGTCTGGATCTCGACATTGTCCTCCGGGAAGTTCTCAAAAGGGCTGCCCTCGCATTGCATGTCGACGCCACGGGCGTGGCGTTGATGGATGAGGAAGCGAAAACATTGACCCTGCGCGCCGCCTACGAAACGAAGAACGATTCGTATCATGCCGTCGGCCTCAAGCTCGATTTGGCATCTTTCCCGTCGCTCCAGGCCCTTGTAAATGGAGGCCCGCCGATCTCGACGCCAGATACCCATGTCCTGACCGACGGAGCTGAGAAAGCCCTTGCCCGGCAATGGCGGGCGCGCTCCGTGCTGGCGGTGCCCATTTCGCTCGCCGGCAGGGTGCTTGGCACCGTCCAGTTCACTACCGAGAATACGGCGAAGACCTTCACTGACGATGATGTTTCCCTGGCTATGGCCATAGGCGGTCACCTGGCCCCCGTCCTCGAGAATGCGAAGCTGCACCAGCATACGGCGAAGGACCGCAGCACGCTTGAGTCGATCATCACCAGCATGGGTGAAGGACTGATCGTAGTAAGTGCAAACGACCAGATACTCTACTGCAACCAGGCTATCGAGAAGCTCCTTGGCGTGCGCTGCCAGGACTTCGTGGGTCTTCCGGTAGAAGCTTTCTGGCAGGCAGTTGGCCCGCATGTGGACAACGCCGAAACCCTGCACAAGGGCTGGGAAAATGCGCGTTCCCGGTTACAGGAACGGCCCAGGCTGGACTTCCAGGTGACGTCAGTACCCGCGCCACGCCACGTCGAGGTCACATTCTTCCCCGTGGGAGACAGGCCAAACCTGCTGGGGACCGGCGTCCTGTTCAGGGACGTCACCCGAGAGCGTGAGCTAGACCGTATGAAGACAGAGTTCATCTCGGTGGCCTCGCACGAGCTGCGAACGCCGATCACATCGATCTATGGCTTCTCGGAGCTGCTGATGATGAAAGCGACGGGACTGCCGGAAGCACAGCGGAAGTGGGTGGAGATTGTCCACAGCGAAGGGAAGCGCATGAGTGCAATCGTCGAAGACCTGCTCAACGTGTCGCGCATCGAGGCGGGAAAGCTCTCCCTCAACCTGGCCCCGGTATCCCTGCCGCCCCTCGCCGCGGAAATCATTGACCAGTTCAGGGTATTGAGCCAGGACCACTGGTTTGAGGTCGAGATGCCAGATGGGCTGCCGGAGGTCCAGGCGGACAGTGACAAGCTGCGCCAGGTCGTGTACAACCTGCTTGACAACGCCGTGAAATACTCTCCCGGAGGCGGCCCGGTGAAGGTCGCCGCCACGAGTGAACATGGTGGCAAGGAAGTCCGGATAAGCATTTCCGACAAGGGCCTGGGGATCCCTGCGGAGGAAATACCAAAGCTGTATACCCGGTTCCACCGCGTGCAGCGGCTGGAGGTGCAGGGGGTGCGGGGCACCGGCCTGGGGCTATACATTTGTAAGTCCCTTGTGGAGATGATGCGGGGTCGAATCTGGGTGGAGAGTACGCTCGGAAAAGGGACCACGTTCTATGTCTCTCTTCCGGCGGTACTGAGCTAGTACAAACGCACTAAGTGATGTTGCATGAC
>JACPRR010000227.1 GCA_016189825.1 Chloroflexota bacterium | reverse complement strand
TCCCTGGTCCCTCGGCCGCGCTGGCAGCCCTAGTAGTTTCCGGCTTGCCGGTGCATCAATTCACGTACCTTGGCTTCCTGCCGCGGTCCCGGGGGGAACGAAGGAGAGAGCTGTCCTCAGTGGCAGGGGACGGTCGCACGCTGGTCGCTTTCGAGGCTCCGCATCGCGTCAGAGAGTCGCTCCAGGATATCGTCGAGATCATGGGCAACCGGCGCATTGCGGTATGCCGGGAAATGACGAAGCTACATGAGGAGATCTTCCGGGGGACGGTTGAAGAGGCACTGGGCCGTTTCAGTCAGCCGAGGGGCGAGTTCACCGTGGTGATCGCGGGGAGGGAGAGAGCTCGCGGCTCAGATGGAGTGAGCCAGGCTTTGCAGGATGAAGTAGAATCGCTATGCGGGCAGGGAATGCGCCTGAAAGAGGCGGTCGCGTTTGTTGCGGGCGCATCCGGTGTATCGAGGCGCCTGCTCTATGACACATGCATTAAGGACCGATCGAAATCGTAGGAGAAACGTATATGCGCCGTGGATGTATGTCTGTAGGTGATATAGCTTGCGATAGCTGTGGGAGGAACATAAAGCACCCTGAGCAATATCTGGGCCTGGACGAAGAAGACATCGGACCCGATGAGGAACTGCTGAAGAAGCTGCAGCGGGAACGGCCTGAAAGATTCGCCGACATCAAGGGCCGGCGTGGTCCGCTCCGGCTATGCCTCGATTGCGCTACCAAGAAGGGCTATGCTTATCTCCAGGGAGGCAAGTCCGAAAAGGCGCTCACCTTCTTCGAAAAGCGCACAGGGGTATGATAGAATCTGCTGTTCCAATCCGCGTCGAGAGAACTGACCTTTGACTCAGCACATCTTCATTGGAGTCGCCTGGCCATATGCGAATGGGCCGCTGCACCTGGGGCATATCGCCGGCGCCTACTTGCCGGCCGACGTTTTTGCGCGGTATAACCGGTTAAGAGGGAACCCAGTGTTGATGGTATCCGGCAGCGACCAACACGGGACGCCGATCACTCTGGCCGCGAACCAGGAGAACACCACCCCTCAAGAGGTTGCCTCGCGATACCACCGCGGATTCCTGGAGAGCTGGGACAAGCTTGGTATTTCATTCGACCTGTTCACCTCGACAGGGACGGAAAACCACGCCGAGGTAACTCACGATGTATTCCTCACCTTGTTGAACAAGGAGTACATATACAGGTCGACAATGCCTCAGGCATACTGTCCGAAATGCGCTCGATTTCTGCCTGACCGGTACGTACAGGGGACATGTTCTTACTGCAAGAGTGTTCGCGCCAGAGGCGATCAGTGCGAAGCCTGCGGCAAACCGCTCAATGCGGCTGAGCTGTTGCAGGCGAAATGCGCGATATGCGGGACGCCTCCCACATTCAGGGAATCGGAGCACTTTTTCTTGCGCCTGAGCGCCTTTGGCTCGCCCCTGCTCGAATGGATAAAGAAGCAAACACGGTGGAGGCCCAATGTGCAGAACTTCAGCCTGCGTTTCATTGAAGGCGGGCTGAAGGACCGGGCCATAACCAGAGATATCGAGTGGGGGGTAAGGGTTCCGCAGCCGGGATTCGAGTCCAAACGCATCTACGTGTGGTTCGAAGCTGTCATTGGATATCTCTCGGCCTCCAAGGAGTGGGCCAGGAGCCAGGGGGACCCTGAGGCATGGCGTCCTTTTTGGACCGGGCAATCAAGGGCTTTCTACTTCATCGGCAAAGACAACATACCGTTTCACACCATCATCTGGCCGGCGATGTTGATGGGCTACGGCAGCCTGAACCTGCCATATGACGTCCCATCCAACGAGTTCTTGACCATAGAAGGGGACAAGCTCTCCACCAGCCGGAAGTGGGCGGTGTGGGTGCCGGACTATCTTGCAAGATATGATCCTGACCCCTTGCGCTACTACCTCTCGGCGAACATGCCTGAAACTGGAGACGCCGATTTCTCCTGGCCCGAGTTCGTGCGGCGCAACAATGGTGAGCTGGTGGGCACATACGGGAACCTGAGCCATCGCGTGCTCACCTTCATACAGAAGAACTATGAAGGCAGGGTGCCCCGGACCGGGGCGATTGACGATCGCGGGCAGAAGCTCGTCGCCGAGACGAAGGCGACGATGGACACAGTAGACCACCTCCTCTCGCAATGCCATTTCCGCGAATCAGTGCGCGTGATCATGGGACTGGCCCAGGAGGCCAACCGCTATCTCGACGAAAAGGCGCCATGGAAGAGCTTCCGTACAGACCCACAAGCGGCTGGCGAGGCGCTTTACGTCGTGCTTGTAGTGCTTGCGGGTCTTAAGACCATGATGTACCCGTTCCTGCCTTTCAGCTCGCAGAAGCTGCATGTTCAGTTGGGGTGCCAGGGGGACATAGCCCGGGCAGGGTGGGAGTTGCAGATGCCGGAGCCGGGAATAAAGCTTCCCACGCCCGTTCCGCTGTTCGTCAAGCTGGATGACAAGATAGCCGACGAAGAGCTGAACCGAATGCGAGAGGCATCGGGCGCCGAGGCGCCGGTAGCCAGGTGAGGGCGTGACCGAAAGGATTGCCGACCTTTGAACATCGCCGGACTGTACGGTCCCGTTCGCGACGACCTGAACGCCGTTGAAGAACGACTCAGGCAACTCTCCCTGACCGAGTCGCCCTCGCTGAATGCTCTGCTGGGGCATGTTCTGAACCATGGCGGGAAGCGCCTGCGCCCTGCACTGACTTTGCTCATCGGGAAGACATACGGTACTGACCTGGACCTTCTCGCGCCGATGGCGACAGCGGTCGAGCTCTTTCATACCGCCACCCTGGTGCACGATGACACCGTAGACGCGTCTTCATTGCGGCGGGGCAGGCCCACAGTAAATAACCTGTACGGGGGCGCCAAGGCTGTGCTCTTCGGCGACTACCTGTTTGCAGTTGCCGCCGAGCTTGCCTCCATGACCGGCAACCTGAGAGTGGTCACCCTGTTCGCGCAGACGTTGAGGACCGTGTCATCAAGCGAGCTGACCCAGAGTTTCAGGAACTTCGATCTCTCCCAGTCGCGCCAGCGCTACTACGGCAGCATTGCGAGCAAGACTGCCTCGTTGTTCGTGCTCGCTGCGGAGTCCGCCGCCGTGCTAAGCGAAGCCTCGAATGCTATCGTGACCGCATGCCGCGAATACGGTTATAACCTGGGAATGGCTTACCAGATCGTCGACGACATACTCGATTTTGTCGGCGCCGAGGAAGACCTTGGGAAGCCGGTTGGCGCTGACCTGCTTCGCGGTGTGGTCACCCTGCCCGTCATACTTGCCATCGAGCGCAACCCGGAGGACAAGAGGGTGGCTCGTTTACTGGAGATGCGTAGCGAGGAAGCTGTGCAGGACCTTCTGAGGCTCGCGTCAAGCGAGGCGATGATCGTGGAATCCTACCGCATTGCCGCCGACTTCTGCGCAAAAGCGCATGCCCATGCCAGAGAACTTCCCGTGGGGGATGCGAGGCAGTCGCTGCTCGATCTGACAACGTACGTCACCGCCCGTAAGAGCTAATACAAACGCTTTAGTATTTGTGGCATGGCGCACAGGCAGGGACGCCAGCCTGTCTCATAAGTCGGTCTTGAATCATTGTAGTGGTGACCGGACTGTGTGGTTGCCGCCTGGGAGCTTTTCTGTGGGGAGCATAGTCGGAATAAGTCGTTTGGCATCAATGCTTGTGGTGAAGTGGGAACATCACTTATGTTTTTGAGACAGGCTGACGCCTGTGCCACCCAT
>JACPRR010000272.1 GCA_016189825.1 Chloroflexota bacterium | reverse complement strand
CTACTGGACCGAGGGCTCCTCCTACCGGACCGAGTGCTCCTCCGACTGGACCGAGCGCTCCCCCGGCAGCTCCGCCGCCACCACCACCTCCTCCACCTCCGCCTCCGCCTCCAAAGAAGTAGGGGAGTCCACCTACCTGAAAGGTGGGTCTGGCCCCCGGTCAATCGACCGGGGGCCAGACCCTATGGCTACCACGGCATCCCAAGACAGGGTGGATGCATTGCCACAACACTACCGGAGTAGTATGATGCAACCGATCTCCAGTCACCGCGAGCCATATCCAGCGCCGGGAAGTCCGATCATGCCGGCGCGTCCCTTCGCTGGAACCGGTGTCCGTCGTCTGGTTGGCCCATTGACTGTACTGTGCGCACGGAGGTGAGCCATGTACCATTGGAAGCGGACTCCCCTTGCTCTTGCCTTCACGATCGGGTTTGTTATTCTTGCCGGCTCCGCCCTCGCCTGCGGCGGCCCACCGGTGGCCCTTTTCAAAGCCAGTGTGACCGGCGGGCAGGCCCCACTTGTAGTTACCTTTGTCAATGAATCCACCGGCGCCGAGGAGTTCACCTGGGAATTCGGCGACGGGGAGACGAAGACCACAAACTCGACCAAGGAAACGGTGACACACGAGTACAAGAAGGCCGGCGCCCATACCTTGAAACTGACGGCCGGGAAGAAGGGGCAACCAGCGACGGCCAACTCGTCGACTGCCACAATTACGGTGGCCCCCGCCGCTCTCGCCAGCATCATGATCGCTCCGGCGGAGGCCAATGTCGGCCCGGAGGGAAAGCAAGCTTTCACCGCCGAGGCAAGGGACTCGTTCGGCAACATCATTCCTGATGCGAAGTTCGCCTTCAAGTCCAATGAAATGGCTGGCAGGGTCGACCCTTCGGGCGCGTTTGTTGCCGGCAGAAAGGCGGGGTCTTTCGATGGCGCCGTGTCCGTCGAGGCCACGCAGGGGAACACGACGAAGTCGGCCTCCGCCAGAGTCACCATCAACACCGGGCCTTTGGACCACGTGCTTGTGACTCCATCGAAGACAGAATTGGCCATTGGCAAGACTCAGGACTTCACCGCGGCGCCCATGGACGCCTTCGATAACCCCGTCGCGGGGGCGCAGGTTTCCTGGACGGTCGATGGAGCAGCAGGCACTATTGAGGCGGGCAAGCTGACCGCTGGCTCGCTCGCCAGGACGTTCGAGAGGGGCGTGACCGCGACCGCCAAAATCGGCACGCTCTCGACTTCCGGATCCGCTTCGGTTACGGTCAAGCCAGATCCGCTCGACTCGATCACAGTGCAAGACGTGAGGGTGGCAGCCGGTGCGACCCAGCAATTGAGGGCTGAGGCAAAGGACAGGCATGGCAACCAGCTCAGCGATGTCCAGGTTGCGTGGTCGGTCCTCAGCCAGAATGCTGGCGTCACCACTGCTGGCGGAATGCTCACTGCCGGGTTGGTGGCGCGCACCTTCCCCAACGTTATCCAGGCGAAAGTCACGCAGGGTGATATCGCCAAGACCGCCTCAGCCCAGGTCGTCATCGTGCCAGGGCCGCTGGCGCAGGTAGTCGTCGGCCCCGGCCAGATAGATCTCGGGATCGGCATGACCCAGCAATTCGTTGCCGTCAGCGCCGACCAGTACGGCAACCGCATATCCGGTCTTTCCTTCACCTGGAGTGTCGAATCCGGTGGTGGGAGCATCGACAGTAAGGGGCTGTTTACCGCCTCAAATACACCGGGTGCCTATGGCAAGACCGTCAAGGCGGCGGTCAGACAGGGAGACAACAGTCGGTCAGGTACTGCAAACGTAAGTGTCGCCCCTGACCAGATAGCGTTCGTGTCGAACCGCGACAACGAAAACTTTGAACTTTACACCATGAATACCGATGGGAGTGACGTCAAGCGGCTGACCAAGACGAGCACCGGGCTGAAATATCAGGGGATCGGCGGTGGGGCATCGTGGTCTCCCGACGGAAGGCTCATCGCCTACGACCAGATCGGAAACACGGTGATTACCGATGACCGGGCCAGTTCAAGCTCCTTGCTGACAAACAACAAGACAACGGACGGCATCGGAGCTTTCTCCCCGGCATGGTCCCCCGACGGCAAGAGGGTAGTGTTCACGACAGTAGTGGGCAAGGACGCTGCGGCACAGTTCGACCTGTATGCGATAGACATAGATGGAGGCAACCTGGCACGGCTGACGAATACGGCCGGCGCTGAGTTCTCACCTCGTTGGTCTCCCGACGGCAAGCGGATCGTCTACGACTACAGCGCACCGGGCGGGCAAGGTGACATATGGACCATGGATCCCGACGGGAAGAATGCGCGCGTTCTCGCTTCCAACCCCGGGAACGATACGGCTCCGGAGTGGTCCCCCGATGGCAGGCAGATCGCCTTCATGTCGAACAATACTGGCAACTACGAGATATTCGTGATGAACGCCGACGGAACGGCCATCCGGCAACTGACCGCCAACAACTCCACCGACAGCGGGCCGTCCTGGTCGCCCGATGGGAAGAGGATTGCCTTCGCCTCGGAGCGGGACACTCCTGGACACAGCGAGATCTACGTCATGAATGCTGACGGGACCGGCGTTGTACGCCTCACGAATAACGACAAGAACGACGTCGACCCGGTATGGGCGCCGCGAAAGAGCGGAGTTGCCGTTAGCCCGGCTTCCGTGGTCGTGCCGGGCTCGAAAGCGTTGAGGCCCCTGAGCATTGAGCTAATAGCATCTGTGGCGCGGAAGGCGGTAGTCCGCATCGAGACCGACCTTGGCACAGGTTCGGGCTTCCTTATCGATCCGAACGGGCTGGTCATGACCGCAAATCACGTAGTTGCGGGCGCCAAAACAATCGGGGTCACTCTCGATGACGGCAGGAAGTTTTCCGCGACGCTCAAGGGGCGGGACCTGGTACGCGACGTCGCACTTGTTCAGATACCTGCCACCGGGCTGCCGATCCTTCCCCATGGCGACCTGGGCCAGTCCGCGCTCGGCCAGCAGGTGGTCGTCCTCGGGTACCCGCTCGGCTCGAAGGAGATAACCGTCACCAGCGGCCTGTTCAGTGCGCTGAGGACAGACGGCAGCCGCAGTATCACCTGGATTCAGACCGACACGGCCGTGAACGCCGGCAACAGTGGCGGGCCCTTGCTGAACCTCCAGGGCGCGGTCATCGGGATCGTGACCAAGAAACGGATACAAACAGGTGTCGAAGGCGTCGGCCTCGCGGTCTCGATAAGCTCCATCGACCCTTACCTGGGGCGGCTCAGGTCCGGCGAAACGCTTTTCGAATAGTGCCCATTTCGCCCGAAAACAGAGGGGGGCGCGGCGATTGCCGCGCCCCCCTTACCTTCCAAAGGGAAAAGAAAAAGCCCTCTGGCGGTGACCTATTCTCCCAAGGAGTTTCCCCCTCAGTATCGTCAGCGCTGGAGCGTTTCACTTCCGTGTTCGGGATGGGAACGGGTGGTGCCACTCCGCTCTAACCACCAGAAGGCTAGTTCTGCGAATAATTGATATTGTGTTCAGTCTGACATGGGTCAAAGCCTCGACCATTAGTACGGCTCAGCTAAGCATCTCACGATGCGTACACACGCCGCCTATCTACAAGTAGTCTTCTTGCGGTCTTACCCCCAGTCTCGCGACGGGATGGGAGATCTAATCTTGAGGCGAGCTTCGCGCTTAGATGCTTTCAGCGCTTATCCCTAATAGACATAGCTACCCAGCCTGCCCCTGGCGGAACAGCTGGCACACCAGCGGTCTACCCCTCCCGGTCCTCTCGTACTAGGGAGAGCTCCTCTCAAATCTCCTGCGCCCACAAAGGATAGAGACCGACCTGTCT
>JACPRR010000219.1 GCA_016189825.1 Chloroflexota bacterium | reverse complement strand
ATGCTCGCCACCGCCTGCGCCATGCGGCTGCTGAGCTTACGGTCCCATTGGACATGGCTGCCCAGCCCGATGGGCGCGCCGCCGGCCACCACCTCGAACACCCCGCCGAGCGTATCGCCAGCCTCTCTGGCCCGGTCGATAAGCGCGACCATCTGCTTTTCGGCCTCGGGGTCACTGCACCGCAGGGGTGATTCCTCCACACGGTCCCAGTCCACTCTATCGCTGGGCTCGACCGACTTCCCGCCAATAGCGACGGTGTGACTGCGCACTGAGATGCCAAACTGCCCGAGGAACTTGCGGGCAATGGCGCCGGCCGCTACGCGAGCCGCGGTCTCTCTTGCCGACGATCTTTCCAGGACGTTCCGCACGTCGTCGAAACCGTACTTCAGCGCACCCGGCATGTCGGCATGCCCCGGCCTCAGCCGCGTCACCCGGTCCTCTGCCCCCTCGGTGAGAGCGGCGCTCATGACTCCCTGCCAGTTCTCCCAATCGCGGTTGCGGATAAGGAGCGAGATGGGGCTGCCGATCGTCTTCCCGTGGCGCACGCCGGACAGTATTTCGGCGCGGTCCTGCTCGATCTTCATGCGCTCGCCCCGGCCGTAGCCACGCTGGCGGCGCGCAAGGTCGCGAGCTATTTCGTCTTCGCTTATGGGAAGGCCGGACACCATGTCTTCGACGATCGCTACCAGGCCCTTGCCATGAGATTCGCCGGCGGTCAGAAAACGGAACATGTCAATCCTGCTCCACACTTGATTGCCCGGCACCCTTCAGGACCTCCCTCGCCTCATCTGCAAGGTCTTCCGGTACCCACAGGTGTACCTTGCCCAGGCCGTCAACCATAATCCCGAAGACCCGGGAAGCGCTCTCGTACTTCAAGAGGACGGGGATCCCCTCGGCTTCCAGGTGCGACTTCAAGACATCCGCTTCGAGTTGCCCATAGGCAGTATGCACCAGCGCCAGCCTGCAATCGCGCACCATTTCAGACATTGTTACGTCCCTCAGGCCAGGGCATCCCTGGCGGCCTCGAACATTACTTCCAGCGGGGCGGACTTCCCCGTCCACATCTCGAAGGCCGCGGCGCCCTGGTAGACAAGCATGGGCAGCCCGCCAAGCGTACGCGCGCCCGCAGCCGAGGCAGCCTTCAGCAAAGGGGTTTGCGCCGGGCTATATACCAGGTCAAATACCAGGGCCTCCGAAGGAATCTGGCCGGAGGTCAACGGCGACAGCTTCTCCTGCCCGCCGTGCTTCATGCCCATCGACGTACAGTTGACGATGAGCTTGCTATTACTCAGCGCGGCAAGCGCCTCGGGGGCGCCCCATGCGGCCACTGCTATCCTGGTCCCAAGCCCCTTCGTCGCCACGCTATCGCGTAGAGCTTCGCACAGTTCCTCCGCGCGCTCTCGCGAGCGGTTCACCAGCGTAAGCTCCGAACAACCGGCGGAGACCAGGGCATGGCAGACCGCCCGCGCCGCTCCCCCGGCGCCGATGATGACACCGGTGCTCCCGTGCGGGTCGAACTTGCCGTCTTCCTGCAATGCACGAAGGAAACCGGGTGCATCGGTGTTCCTCCCCACGAGCACGTTGTCTTCCTTGACGATAGTATTGACCGCTCCGATATCGTCCGCCAGCTCGTCGACCTCATCGATGAAATTCAGCACCTCTTCCTTGTACGGTATGGTCACGTTAGCGCCGATATTCTGAGGATAGCGGAGCTCGCCAATGGCGGCTGCAAGATGGATGGGGTCAGCCTCCCAGACCTCGTATTCCACGTCGAGACCATAGTGGTCGAGCGCCGCCTGCTGGAAGGCTGGCGAAATGGTGTGCTTCAGCGGGTAGCCGATAATGGCGATCTTCTGCGTCAACCCTGTATCCTCTTGCTGTCGAGATACGCCTGGAGCACCAAGGCCGCCGCCAGCGCGTCGCGGTTGGCGTCGCGCCTGACCCTCGTCGCCCCGGTTTCCCGCATCATCTTCTCCGCCGCCACCGTGGAAAGGCGCTCGTCCCACCATTCCACAGGAACAGACAGATGTGGCTTCAAACGCTCGACAAACTCCTCGACCTTCCTCGCCTGCTCGCCGATTTCGCCGCTCAACAGCGCGGGAAGTCCGACAACGATGCTTCCCACTTCGTTCTTCCGAACGATGTCAGCGACCGCGAGCGCCGCTGCTTCGGCGTCCCGCTTTTGGACCGTGGTCAGCGGCACCGCGATCAGGCCCTCCGGGTCGCTGATGGCGACGCCGATTCGCCGGTCTCCAACATCCAGGCCAAGCGCACGCGGGCTCACTTCTTGACCGCCCTTTCGACAAGACCGCGGACCAGAGCGATAGCCTCGTCGAGCTTAGTCTTGTCCTTTCCGCCGGCCTGCGCCATCTCCGGCCTGCCGCCCCCGCCACCACCTGCTACCTGTGCAACCCTCCGCGCAAGGTCGCCCGCGTTCAGGCCCTTTGAGACCAGGTCCGGCGTCACGATGACCAGGAACTGCGGCCGCTCATCGATGACCGCGCCCAGCGCGATCACAGCGCTCCCCAGCTTCTCGCGGAGCACATCGCCCACTTCCCTCAGACCGCTGACTGAGGAAACGCCGACCTTTGAGGCAAGGACCGTTACACCGTCGACAGATTCGGCACGGGATACCATCGAGTCGGCGCCTCGCTTCGAAAGCTCGCGCTCGAGCTGAGCGATGCGCTTGCGGGCCGCGTCCACGTCATCCATGAGCGCCGCCACCCTCGCGGGCACTTCCTCGGGCGGCGCTTTCACCTGCTCGGACAGGCCCTGCAGCGAGCCCACATAGGAGGCCACCAGCTTCTCCGCCGCCCTGCCGGTAATGCCCTCGATGCGCCGCAGCCCGGCGCCAACGCTCGTTTCGGCGGTGACCAGGAAGAGGCCAATGTCACCGGAAGCGGCGGCATGCGTGCCTCCGCAAAGCTCGGCGCTCACCGGGCCGCTCGGGGGAACACCGCCGGCGCCGCAGTGCGCGCCGCTCACCTGCACCAGGCGCACCGTCTCGCCGTACTTTTCGCCAAAGAGCGCAATGGCGCCCCGGGAGACCGCTTCGGCGTAGGGCATCACTTCGGTGCTGACGGCAAGATTCCGCCTGATGCTGTCGTTCACCCAGCTCTGCACGCGCGCAATCTCCTCGCGGCTCATCGCCTTCAGATGCGAGAAGTCGAAGCGCAACCGGTCCGGCGCCACCAGGGAGCCTCTCTGCTGCACGTGCGGCCCCAGCACCGCGCGCAACGCGGCCTGCACCAGGTGCGTGGCCGTGTGATTGCGCGCGACGTCCGCACGGCGCTCAGAGTCAACCTCCGCCCTGACGTTTTCCCCCACCGAAATCGAACCGTTGGCGACCCTTCCCCGGTGCCCTATGAGGCCGGCGCCCACCCATGCCGTTTCCTGGACCTCGACAGTCCCCTTCGGGCCCGCGAGCACGCCGGAGTCGCCTACCTGACCGCCCATTTCGCCGTAGAACGGCGTGCGGTCGAGCACGATCTCGACCTGCCGGCCTTCGGTAGCCCGGGCCAGCGCTTCCCCGCCGGAAGCCACGGTCAGCACCTTCGCTTCGGCCGCGGTTGTCTCGTAGCCTACGAAGACAGTAGGCGAAAGCTGCCCCTTCGAGTAGTCGACCGCGCAGGCATCGCCGCCGAACCTCGACGCCTCCCTGGCGCGTTTGCGCTGTTGCTCCATTTCCCGCTCGAACACGTCCATATCAACCGTGAACCCTCGCTCCGAGGCGATTTCACGGGTCAGCTCGACAGGAAATCCGTAGGTATCATACAGGGTGAACGCGGCATGGCCCGGTATGACCTTGCTGGTTTCGCTCCCGCCCATAATCTGGGATAGGTTCTCCAGTCCCGCGTTCAGCGTCGCCTGGAACCGCTCTTCTTCAAGCCGCACCACCTGCGTGATGAGGTCGCGGCTCTGCCGCAGCTCCGGGTAGACATGGCCGAGGGACCTCTCGACCACGCCGGTAGTCTGGGAAAGGAACGGCTCCTCCAGGCCCAGCTTCCTGCCGAAAAGCGCGGCGCGCCTCAGCAGGCGGCGCAGCACGTAGCCCCTGCCCTCGTTACCTGGAGCGACGCCGTCAGCGATGAGAAACGCGATGCCGCGGGAGTGCTCGGCAACGATGCGCATGGCGCGGTCAGTCGCCTCGTCGCGCCCGTAGCTCTTCGCGGATATCCTCGCCACCTCTTCCAGCAGGGACGCGAACACGTCAGTCTCGTACACCGTGTTCCTGCCCTGCATCACCGCCGTTATCCGCTCGAGGCCCATCCCGGTATCTATGTTAGGCCTGGGCAGGGGGGTGCGCTTGCCCTGCCTGTCCTGGTTGAACTGCATGAACACCAGGTTCCAGACCTCGACGAAGCGGCCGCAGTCGCAGGAGGGATTGCACTCGCGGCGGCAGCAGCCCATATTCGCCCCATAGTCGTAATGGATCTCGCTGCACGGGCCGCAAGGCCCGGAGTCGCCGGCAGGCCCCCAAAAGTTCTCTTTCTCTCCGAGGCGGACGATGCGTTCAGAGGGCACTCCTCTCTCCTGCCACAGCTTCGCCGCTTCGTCGTCATCGAGGAACACCGTGGTCCAAAGCCTCTCTTCAGACAGTTTCAGGCGCTCGGTGACAAACTCCCAGGCGAAGGCAATCGCTTCCTTCTTGAAATAGTCGCCAACACTGAAGTTGCCGAGCATCTCGAAGAACGTAAGGTGCTTCGAATCGCCGACGCAGTCGACGTCCGTAGTGCGAAAGCATTTCTGAACCGATGCCAGCCGCCGGCTCGGCGGGACGACCTGGCCGAGGAAGAATGGCTTTAGCTGCACCATGCCGGCGGTGGTGAAGAGGAGCGTGGGGTCGGTCTTCGGCACCAACGGCGAACTGGGCAGCACCTGGCTCCCCTTCTCTACGAAGAAGCGCAGGAACAGGTCCCGCAACTGGTCGCTCGTCATATGGTTTTCATGATGCTTGTTCATGCGCTAGCAGTGATTCCGTCCCATTCCGTAAGAAACCCCTGTATGGTACCACGTT
>JACPRR010000033.1 GCA_016189825.1 Chloroflexota bacterium | reverse complement strand
CTTCTTCGGGGGGGCGGTCGGCTATCTGGCTTACGATATGGTCCGCTTTTTCGAAAAGCTTCCGGGCGGCGGCGAGGACGAATTGGGCATACCGGACTGCTTCTTCATGTTTACCGACACGCTGGTCGTCTTCGATCACGTCAAGCAGAAGATGCAGGTGGTGTGCAACGTGCCTGTTGGCGAATCGGCCGACACGGCGTACGATGAAGCAGTCCGCCGTATCGATGCCGTGGTCGCCAGGCTAGAGCAGCGGCTGCCCTCGGAGGCGCCGTATCGCGGGCAGCAGACGTTCGATTCCAGCGATGATGCGTCCTTCGATTACTCGCCGCCGTCGAGTGGAGGGACGGGCCTTATCGCACCCGGAGAGATGGTATCCAATTTTACCGCCGAGGGCTACAAACAGGCGGTCCTCAAGGCGAAGGAGTACATTGCAGCGGGCGACGCTTTCCAGATCGTCGTTTCTCAGCGCCTGCGCCGGCGTACGCATGCAGACCCGTTCTCCGTCTACCGGGCGCTACGCAGACTCAACCCTTCTCCCTACATGTTCTACCTGGACATGGGGGAGTTCCAACTCGTGGGTTCCTCTCCGGAGATGCTGGTGAGGTTGGAGGAGGGGAAGGCGGAGACGAGGCCGATCGCCGGCACACGGTCGAGGGGGGCCACTGAGAAGGAAGACGAGGAACTCTCAGCCTCCCTGCTCGCCGATCCCAAGGAACGCGCCGAACACGTGATGCTGGTCGACCTGGGGCGGAATGATCTGGGCCGGGTGTGCCGTTTTGGCTCGGTGCACACGCCGGTCTACATGGCTATAGAGAAGTACTCTCACGTCATCCACATCGTTTCATCGGTCCAGGGGGAGATCGCGGAGGGCCAGGATGCCTTCGGTCTGTTGCGCGCCTGCTTCCCTGCCGGCACGCTTACCGGCGCGCCAAAGGTCAGGGCGATGGAGATCATCGACGACCTGGAAGGTCTGCGCCGCGGGCACTACGGCGGCGCAGTCGGCTATTTCAGTTTCACAGGCAACATGGATACGTGCATTACAATACGGACCATTCTGATGAAGGACGGGACCGCCTACTTGCACGGGGGCGCGGGTATAGTGGCGGATTCCGAGCCCGAATACGAGTACCGTGAATCCTTGAAGAAAATCGAGGTGCTTGGCAATGCGCTGCGTGCCGCAGAGGCCGCTGCAAAGACGCCCATCGGACGCGCGAGGTAGGCAGAGATGATCAGAGAGGCGATCGCGAAGCTGGTGGAAAGGAAAGACCTGACTGAGCAGGAGGCAGAGTCCGCAGTCGGCGACATCATGCGGGGGGAGGCTACCCCTTCGCAGGTAGGTGGATTCCTCATTGCGCTGCGCATGAAGGGCGAAACCGTCGACGAGGTCGCGGGCTGCGCCCGGGCCATGCGCGCAGCCTCGGTCAAGGTCCGGGCCACCAGGACTCCATTAGTGGACACCTGCGGCACCGGTGGGGACGGCGCCGGGACGTTCAATATCTCGACCACCGTCGCGCTCGTCGTCGCGGGGGCGGGCGTAGCCGTTGCCAAACACGGCAACCGGTCTGTTTCCAGCTCATGCGGCAGTGCGGACGTGCTGGAGGCGCTCGGGGTCGCTATAGACCTCGGGCCTGAAGCTGTCGGCAGGTGCATCGATGAAGTCGGAATCGGCTTTCTGTTCGCGCCGCGCTACCATCCCGCGATGAAGTACGCCGGGCCGACTCGCAAGGAAATGGGCGTGCGGACGGTATTCAACATACTGGGGCCGCTGACGAACCCCGCGGGCGCTCCGATGCAGCTTATCGGCGTGTACTCACCAGAGCTGACCGATCCGATGGCGCAAGTGCTCGCCAGGCTGGGCGCCACGAGGGCGATGGTCGTCCATGGCGCCGGCGGTCTCGATGAGCTTTCGACTTCAGGGCTGAGCCGCGTGACCCGGTTGGACCGCGGCCAAATAGCAACCGAATATGTGGACCCGCTGGTATTGGGAATCGCCTCGCCCGGCGCTGCCGCGTTGAAAGGCGGCAAAGCTGAAGACAACGCCAGGCTGATTATGGACCTCCTGAAGGGCGAGAAAGGACCGCGGCGCGACATCGTGCTGCTCAATGCTGCCGCAGCGCTGATGACGTGTGGCAAAGCTGCCGACTACGCCGAGGGCATGAGTATCGCCGCCGAGGCTATCGATACCCTGAGGGCCTATCGTGTGCTGGGCGAGCTAGTGCGGTTCACCCGTGAACTGGCCAAGAAGGCATCATGACCGCGAACGGCAACATACTGGACCGCATCGTGAAATCGACCCGGGAGTCGTTAGCGAAACGGATCAAGGACAAGCCACTGCCGGAAATCGAGGTAATGGCGCGCCAGTCCGGCCTGGCGAGGGATTTCACCGGAGCTCTCAGGCAACCCGGCGCCAGCATCATCGCCGAGATCAAACGGGCCTCGCCGAGCAAGGGGTGGCTCAACGAGTCCCTGGACCCTTTAAGGCAGGCTGAAAGCTATGCCGCCGGCGGAGCTTCCGCAATCTCAGTCGTGACAGAACAGGACTTCTTTCATGGCAGCTTCGCCGACCTCGAAGCTGCCCGAAGCGCCGTCGACTTACCCGTATTATGCAAGGACTTCATCATCACCCCGTACCAGGTGTTCGAGGCCCGGGCGCACAAGGCTGATGCGGTCCTCCTGATTGCGGCGATTCTGGATGCGGTGGCGTTGAAGGAGCTCCTGAACACAGCGCGGCAGTTGGGCATGGCGGCGCTGGTTGAGACGCACAACGCGGAAGAGGTTGCTGTGGCGATGAGCGCCGGCGCAAGGATAGTCGGCATCAACAATCGCAACCTGGCTGACTTTACAGTCGACTTGAACACCAGCATCAAGCTGCGGCCGCAGGTGCCCTCATGGGTGCCGGTTGTCAGCGAGAGCGGCATTGGAAGACGAGAGGATGTTGTGGCGCTGGAGCGGGCGAAGGTGAACGCGGTCCTGGTTGGCGAATCCTTGGTGAAGTCCAAGGACCCGGCAGCAGCGATACGCGCCCTGCGGGGGCTGTAGTGACCAGGGTCAAGATCTGTGGGATCACCAATTCCGAGGACGCGCTCCAGGCAGTGGGCTGCGGCGCCGACGCCCTGGGCTTTGTCTTTGCGGCGAGCAGGCGTCGTGTTACCATCGAACAGGCAAGGGAGATCACGAGCCAGTTGCCCCCGTACGTGTGCAAAGTAGGTGTGTTTGTGGACCAGGATATCGACGAGGTGAAAGGCACAATGTCGGCCTGTTCTCTCGATGTCGCCCAACTGCACGGATCAGAAACCCCGGAATACTGCGGTGAACTCTTTCCGCAGGTGGTGAAGGCGTTTCGGGTCAAGGACCGGGCGTCGCTCGATGAGTTGCCGCGGTACAGGGTGAGCGGCTACTTGCTCGACAGCTATGTGGAGGACCTCCCGGGCGGCACCGGGACGTCGTTCAATTGGGACCTTGCTCACGAGGCCACTCGGTTCGGCCCAATCATACTCAGCGGCGGCCTGCACGCAGGCAATGTGTTGCTGGCGATTGCCAGGGTGCGGCCGTACGGGGTCGATGTCTCGACCGGCGTTGAAGCGTCACCAGGCAAAAAGGATCCAGCCAGGGTGCGCGATTTCATTCAGGCGGTCAGACAGGAGAACAGATGATCACCAGGAGCGCCCTTTTCCCTTTGCCGGGTAAGGACGGCCATTTCGGCCAGTACGGGGGGAGGTTCGTCCCCGAGACGCTGATGGCCCCTCTGGCAGAGCTGGAGACCGCTTACGAAGCAGTTTCTAAAGACACAGGTTTCTGGGACCAGTACGAGGACATGTGCCGGCACTGGGTTGGCCGCCCGACGCCCGTCTACCATGCGGAAAGGCTCTCAGCGCAAGCCGGCGGCGCCTCGATATATCTGAAGCGCGAGGACCTGGCGCATACCGGGGCGCACAAGATAAACAATGCGCTCGGCCAGGGGCTGCTGGCGAGGAGAATGGGCAAGCGCCGGATCATTGCCGAAACCGGCGCGGGGCAGCACGGGGTTGCCGTAGCGACGGTGTGCACTAAGCTCGGGCTCGAGTGT
>JACPRR010000223.1 GCA_016189825.1 Chloroflexota bacterium | reverse complement strand
TGCGCTCGACTACGTTTAGCTCACGGAAGGCAGACACGGTCTCTTCAATCCCGGACCGTTCACGGCCGATTTCCTGGAGGCGCTGAGGGTTCGAGGCCACGTCTGGGACAGACATGGCCTCCGTCAGCTCATCGTAGCGTCGTTCTATGGCTTGCAGTTTGTCGATTGCCGGTCTGGAAAGCATCGTGAACCAACCCCAAGACTCTGTTATTATAGCATCGGGAGCTACGTCGCCCCACACCCGGTTTTCGGCCACAGCTTCACTCCGGGCCCTATCCTGGCCCCTGGCGCAATTGCAAGGTGATCGCCGAGCACGCTGTTGTCGATGATGGCGCCCGTTCCGATGACGCATTGGTCAGCTATAACAGACGCGGACACACTGCAATTCTCGGACAGGAGGCTGCCAGACCACAGGACAGAGCGGGAGAGTACGCTCCCCGGTCCGAGCTGGCAGGAGGGGCCGATAACCGCCGGTCCGGCTATCCGGACCCCGGCGCCGACTATGCAGTCGTCAGGCAACAGCACGGACCCTGAGAAACGCGCTGTGGGATGAACCAAGGCGCCGGCGGGATGTTGCGGCGCATGAGCATCCTTGCCAAGCATGTCGAGGTTGAGCTGAAGGTATTTCTGCGGTGTGCCAATGTCTATCCAATAGCCGGTTTGGGCATGGCCGAACATCGGCTTGCCGGCCTTCAGCAGCGCGGGAAAGACGTTGTGCTCGAACATGACTTTGGTCCCGGCAGGAATGTAGCTGAGGACCTCAGGCTCCATGACGTACAACCCGGCATTGATCATGTTGCTGGTGACTTCTTCTCGCCTGGGCTTCTCAACGAACCTCTTAACCCGGCCCTCTGCGCTCATCTCCACGACTCCGTATATAGTGGGGTCTTCCACCGGCGTGAGCGCGAGCGTGGCCACTGCGCCGCTGCGACCGTGCGCCGCTACGATAGACGTAATGTCGAAGTCCGCGAATACGTCGCCGTTCAGGACGAGAAACCTGCCGTCGAGGTATTGCTCAGCAAGTTTTACCGGCCCGGCCGTTCCCAGCGGCTCCTTTTCGACGCTGTACACGAGATTCACGCCTACATTCGAGCCGTCACCAAAATACTCCTCGATGGGCTGCGACAGGTGCCCGAGCGCAAGGACCACCGTCCGAACACCGTGGGCCTTAAGCTGACATAACACGTGCTCAAGGAATGGCCGGTTGAGCACTGGTACCATGGCTTTCGGGGTGTTGCAGGTCAGGGGGCGGAGCCTGGTGCCCTCGCCTCCTACAAGGATTACCGCGTTCATCGATGCCTCACTGCTTCTCTTTCCTTCGCTGGCCATCTATTTTCACATACCGCGCTGGCAGCTTCAACAATGTGGGCGCCGGGTACGACAGGCGGGGGGTGTTTGCCTGCATAGGAAACCCATGCCTATAATTAGGTGCAATGCCCCGGTATCGCTAGCTCATGGAGGCATGCATGGACTGTCCGCTCAGTCGTACATGAAGAAGCCTGTCGTATTCGACAAGTATCATGCTTGCATCGAAGCCGAGTTGCGCGCAAGTCTCGATGCCAGTAGTCTGCCGCTTTACGACATGCTCCGCTACCATCTGGGATGGCTGGACGTGCACGGCCGGCCTGAGACACGTCACCGGGGCAAGCTGCTGCGTTCGACACTATGTTTGAGCGCCAACAAGGCGTGCGGGGGCGATCCCGGCGATGCGGTCCCCGCTGCCGCGGCTGTCGAGCTGGTACATAATTTCTCCCTGATACACGATGATGTCCAGGATGGCAGCGAATACCGCCGTCACCAGCCGGCGGTGTGGAAGGTGTGGGGTGTCGCCCAGGCGATAACAGCGGGCGACACGATGTACGCGCTCGCCCATCTCGAGATACCTCGTCTTTCCTGCAGGGGTGTGGCCGGCAGCAGGGTCCTGGCGAGCGCCGAGGCACTCGGCCAGGCATGCAGGTCCTTGTGCGAAGGCCAATACTTGGACGTCCTCTACGAGCGACGGTCCCGGGTAACGATGGCCGAATACATGCGGATGGTATCGGGGAAAACCGGGGCTCTCATGGGTGCGGCGGCGCGCATCGGGGCCCTGGTTGCCACGGAGGACCAGACTCTGGTCGAGTGCCTCGCCAGTTTCGGCGAACATCTCGGCATTGCCTACCAGGTCCTGGATGACATGATCGGGATTTGGGAAGAGGTGGGCAGGACCGGGAAGTCGCGGTATGAGGACATACTGAAGCGTAAGAAGACACTCCCTGTGATCTACGGTCTCACTCAGGCAGCCGCGCCCGCCAGCACAGAACTTGCTGCTGTCTACAGCAAAGACGAGATGTCGCTCGAAGATGCTGAAAGGGTGGCAGAACTTCTGGAAAGGGCAGGCGCACGCGATCACGCTTCCAGAGTTGTGGAGCAGCACAGGAAACTGGCGGTGCAGGAGCTGGCGGCTGCGCCTGGTCCTGCGGGCGTGGACGAGCTGTTGGAGATCGTGGACTTCGTACTCGATTCGAACCTCGCGGCCGGGAGCAGACAATGAAACTGGCCATCACCGGGAAGGGCGGCGTTGGCAAGACGACATTGGCCAGCCTGCTTGCGCGCGTGTTCGCGGAAGACGGGAAGAACGTACTCGCAATCGACGCAAACCCGGACCCGAATCTGGCTACAGCGCTGGGTATCCCAGCGGAAGAAGCCAGCCGCATCATTCCCATCGCCGAGATGAAGGAGCTTATCGAAGAACGAACAGGCGCGAAACCCGGCACCATGGGTGGCATATTCAAGATGAATCCGAGGGTGGACGACATACCAGACCGGTTTGCCGCCAGGATTGACGGAGTGAAGCTTATCGTGATGGGTACGGTGACGA
>JACPRR010000220.1 GCA_016189825.1 Chloroflexota bacterium | reverse complement strand
CCGCAGGCTATCGAAGTGGCAGTTGTGGCAAAAGGCGAAAACGCCTCCTCCACCTCAATTAAACCACGTACGGGGAAGCATAGCGGGCGCTGGCGAGGGTGGTACTGGGCCCGACAGGGTTCGAACCTATGACCAACCGGTTATGAGCCGGCCGCTCTGCCACTGAGCTACGGGCCCGAGATTGGATTGCGCACCAATTCTATCGTATTCTGGTGGGGTGGAACAAACATCCGCAGAACTGATGTCATATGTGAGAGCCCTTGAGAACAAGGACAACCGCGCGCGGGGCGCGGCGGTCATTGCGGCACTCGCGTCCCTTGGCATTAGTCCCCTGCTCCAGCGCCGTCGATGGCCGCGCCTCACGAATATCATCGCCGAGTTTGGGAAAGAGCCCGGACCACATCCCATCTTCTCCGCCCATTACGATTCGGTGAACCGATCACCTGGAGCTAACGACAACGCCTCCGGTGTCGCTGCGCTGCTAGGGCTGTGCCGCGAACTGCGGGATAGGCAAGCGCCAGCGAGAGTGGTCTTTTTCGACCGTGAGGAAGCCTGGCTGCGCACACCATGGCTGCGACTGGGTCTCCTGGGGTCGCTGCATTATGTGTGGCGCAGCGAGCTCAAGGATGTGACCGCGGTCTATAACGTGGACATGTGCGGGCTCGGCGACTTCCTTGGCATATGGCCGGTGAAGAGAGGGGAGGAGGCGCTAATGCCGGCGGCGGCTGCCGCCCGGAGAGCAGCCGACAGAGTTGGACTGGTATCTGGGCTGGCCCACGTGCCCTGGTATGTGCTGAGCAGCGACCACCTGCCGTTCCGCTTGCGGGGGATGACTAACGCGGTGAGCCTGTCTCTCCTGCCACGTGAAAGCGTGCCGCGGATGCAAGCGCTCATTGCGCGCCCTGGCGTCAGATTGATGCTGTCAGGCAGCCATCGGTCACTGCCTGAGCCGTTTTCACTTGCCCACGGCACACAGGACATCTCATCCAAGATGAGCGAGGAGTCGCTCCGGTCGATGGTTGCGCTGTTGCTGGAATTGGCGCGCTAGCCAGGCAGGCGGGCCTTGCGGCCGCGGCGCGGCTCGTCACGCACGGACGATCGCTCTTGCGGAGACCCGCTCCGGAAAGACCGGCAGCATTGCAGGCACTTCAGGTACCCGGGGTCATCCTTGTCGACGTAAAGGTCTCCTCCGCAGGAAGGACAACCCTTGAGCATCCACCTTCCATAGACCTTGGCCACTGGCCACCACCTCATTATCTCTGCCCCTGTTCCGTACATAATACCGAGCAATTGTTTAGGAATTGTTAGGGCAGGTGGCAATTGCAGTGTTGAAATGCGCGGCCCATGCCGCTTAGAATTTGGCCATGAGAGAGATGACAGATGACACAGTAGGTTGCTCAGACCTGGAGATGGAGCCAGCGCCCGGACCAGACGGCGTGACAGCCGAGGAGTACAGGCTGCGGATGCACGCGCTGAAGGAAGCGATGGCGCGCAGGAACATCGGTGTATCCGTTGTCCACAATTCGCGCGACGTCTTCTACTACAGTGGCACCGGCCTTTACTGCACGCTCATCGTCCCCCGAGACGATGATCCGGTGCTCCTGGTCCGCATCAATGCTGCCCGGGCCCACGAGGACTCCTGGATACCCCAGATAAGGGAGTCGACCGGCCCCGGCGACGTGAAGGAAGTTCTGGGCGAGCTGGGCCTCCTGGACGGCCCCATGGTCGGCATTGAAGAGGACGCGACCGTGGTCTCTTTCCACAGGAAACTGTTGGACCTTCTTCCCGGCGCCCGGTTCTTGGACATAAGCACTGCGATTCTGGACCAGCGGATGGTCAAATCCCCCGCTGAAATCGGCCTGATCAGGAGAGCGGCCGCGATCTCAGACCAGGCCTTTCGCGAGGTCCGGCGATCATTACGCCCGGGCATCTCAGAAATGGACATAGCCGTCGAAATGGAGTCTTCCAAGAGGAGGGCGGGGCATGACGGGGCGAACGTGGGTCGCCGGCCGGGCGTGGTTGCTCCGACTGTCTTCGTTGCCTCGGGTCCAAACGCTGGCCTGGCTTCAGGATACTGGGTATCCACCATCGGACCGGGCCCGAGCAATGCCTTTCCCTACGGCCCATCACTGCGCAAGGTGAAAAAGGGCGACATGGTCGTAGTGGACCATGGCACGGTGTACCGGGGTTACCACTGCGACGAAGGCAGGACGTTGTCTGTCGGCAGGCCGGGAGTCAAGCTGAAGAGACTGTTCGACGTGGTCCGACGCGCTGAGGATGCGGCGATACAGCGGGTAAAGCCTGGCTTGCCGGTCTCGGAACTGTACATGGCGGCGCTCCGGGTGGTCGAGGACGCCGGATATCGAAAGTACTTCATGGGATACGGCCAATATGGAGTCGAGTACCTTGGCCACGGCGTTGGGTTAGAGATCGATGAGCCGCCGCTTATCGGACCGGGAAACGCATCGCTCATCGAGGAAGGGATGGTGCTAGCCCTGGAGCCGAAGCTCATCGTTCCCGGGTGGGGTGGCGTTGACCTCGAGGACACTCTTTACGTCACCTGCGACGGCTGCGAGCTTCTGACGCGGAGCAGACGCGAACTGGTCGAGGTGGGCTGACGAGGCGGCCCACATCGGCTGTGTGGCCGCTTCAAGCGACCAGTCGTCAGTGACTTATACAAACGCAGGAAATAATGGTGAAT
>JACPRR010000211.1 GCA_016189825.1 Chloroflexota bacterium | reverse complement strand
GTCCCTATTACGATGGCAGCGCCTCCTCCTGGGACTTGCAGTTCGGCATCGGTCTCGCCAAGGAGCACTGCTTCGCTCCTCGCCTGTTTGATGGGAGTGAAGCCTACCGGCTCGGCATCGTCAATAGAGTGGTACCCCTGCAGCGTCTCGATGAGGAAGTGGCCAAGCACGTTCGTGGCATCAGTAACATGCCGGCCGACGGGATCGCTATAGGCAAGGGCGTGCAGACCGCTTTTCTGGACATTATGGGGTACCGCAAAGGCTTCAATTCCGGGTACCTGGGCCACGGCGTGCATGGGAACATGCGATGGGAGCCCGGGGAGTTTGTCTTCTTCAGCCAGCGCGCCGCCAAGGGCGCCAAAGGCTTCTTCACTGAAAGGGATGAACGGACACGTGGCATCTGGGACAACGACGCCCGCTTCACTCGCGTGAGGACCCGAGAGCAGCGAGGAGGAACCGCAGAACCTCCTCGCTGAGCAGGTCGCCTACGACCTGTGGCCGACGAGGGCGGCATACACCGGTATGTTGCCGCTGGCCTGTGGTGGGACCAGGTTAAACACCACCTTCTTGCCCAAGCCGATCAGACCCTGCGTCGTCGCGATCGAAAGGACAGTGTAAGCGTCCGTGACGATCTTTATCATACCGGCCATCTGCTCTTTCCTCTTGGCCGTATCCGTCTCGCTGTAGTAGCTGTTCACGAGCTTGTCGAACTCCGGGAACGCGTCGCCGATCATCCAGCTACCGCTCGCACTATTGAAGTGAGTCCTCATGTTAGCAGGGGCAACGCTGTCCGCGCCATACGTGCTAGCCTGTCCGACCAGTTCGGCGGCGATAGGCTTATTCTTGATCCTCAGATATCCCGCCAGGTCTATGGGGACCAGGTCGGTCTTGACCCCTACCTTCTGCCAGTAGCCCTGGATTATCTCAGCGAGCTTGGGGTTGTCAGGGGCCTGTATGAGCCCAAAGTTGTAAAGCTTGATGTTGAAGCCGTTGGCGTAGCCCGCTTCCTTCAGCAGTTGCGCTGCCGCGGCGGGGTCATAACGGTAGGCCTTTTTGGTGTAGTCCAGCCAGTAGCTGAAGTCCATGTCCCTGTCGGGCCCGGAGAAGGTTGGAGGCAGTGGCGGGTCTGCCTTCCCCAGGTAGAACGACTTGATTATCTCATCGCGGTTGATGGCCAGCGAAAGTGCCTGGCGTACCCTGATATCGGCCGTGGGCATCCCTTTGGCCCGAGGATCGTAGGCGCCGGGCAGCATGATCATGGTCGTGGCCGATTTCAGCGGAACCGTCTGGAAACCGGCGGCAGCCGCGTCGACAGCAGCCGTGTACCCGACGTTCTCGATGATGTCCACCTCACCGGCCTTCAACATAGCCATCCGCGTGGCTTCCTCGGGCACCAGCAACAGAGTCAGTTTCTTGAAGGCCGGGGTCTTGAACCAGTGCTTGTCCACTGCCTCATACTCAACCCTGTCGCCCGGGACATGGCGGACCAGCCTGAAGGGGCCGCTGCCGATGGGCTGCTTCTCAAAGTTGTCCCACCCGTTCTTCTCGATGTAGTTCTTGGGTATCACCAGGCCCTGGTGGGGCAGCATCAGGGTCAGTGCGCCGGTGAGCAACGGTTGTTTCCCTTTGGTGATCACCCGGACCGTGTAGTCATCCACGACTTCCACCTTGTCCACCATGTTTCTGGCGTCAGCGTAGCCGGCGTCCCTCCTCAGGAGTTGCTCCAGGGTGAAACCAACATCCCTGCCAGTCAGGTCATCGCCGTTGTGGAACTTGACCCCTTTGCGGACCTGGAAGCGCCACGACAGGCCGTCAGCCGCCATCTCCGCCTTTTCGACTATTCTGGGCAGAGGCTCGCCGCCGCGCTTGTCCTGCCAGAACATCCAATCGCCCAGCGGCGCGAACATCACCATCGGCGTGACGCCAGTAGTGGTTATGGGAGTGAACCTCTCTTCGCCGAAGGAGACCAGCGCCATCCTCAACTCGCCATAGGGTTCTGTTGGTGCGGGAGCGGCAGTGGTCCCGGGCTTCGCTGAAGTCGTGGCAGGAGCCGTGGTTGTTGGCGAGGCCTTGGGCGAGCAGGCTGCAAGCACCGCTGCCACCCCAGCGGAGCCAAGGAGCGCCAGGAACGCGCGGCGCGACATGCCGGTCCGGCGCGCCTCTTTCCAAAGGAACTCTCTTTGTTCGTCTGTCAGAGATGGATCGTGCATGTGGTTCCCCTTTCGCGCCGCACTTATCCCCCGGGTAGCCTGGTGGGGCCGCGCCGCATTATATGAACATGGAATGCATGCTGTCAATGGTCGCCACCTCTCTGATTGGACAGCAATGGCTTGGAGGCGGGAATGACGTTTCGCGGGAGGCTGAGCTTCTTCGGTCCCTTGACATCATCCTGGGAGCGGTGTAGCATGGCCGCTGTAACCGACAGGATATAGGCGGAACGCCAACCCATAACCGAATACTGAATCCAGATAGGCTGGCTGCTCTCAAATGGAGGTGGCGCATGCGATGTTCAAGCTGGATGTCTGGTCTGGGGTCGTCTCGGTCTCGATCGCGGAGCGCGATCTCTGTCCTCGTTGCATTCTTCTTGGTACTCACCTCGGCAGCCCTCAGCGGATGCGCTAAACCTGCGCCAAAGGCGACGTCTACAACAGCGCCCCTCTCGACACCAGCTCCGAAGGCGTCTGCGGCCCCAACTGGGCCATACGGCGAGCTGAGGTTGGCCGAAAGTTCGTTTCAAACCGAGCGGTTTTATGCCCCACAGGCTAGCGGGGGAGATCCCAAAGGCCTGGCAGGACCTGTTTTTGATCTTATGTTCAGGCTGGAAGGCTCGCAGCTTGCGCCGGGTGTTATCGAGAAGTGGGAGCTAGCCCCCGACGGCTTATCATGGCTCTACAACGTACGTAAGGGCATTAAGTTCCACAACGGGGATGATTTGACCGCCGATGATGTGAAGTTCACTATTGACGAATATACTTCTGCGAAAGCCCTTCAGTCGCAAACGCGAGGCGCCGTTGACCGCGTGGACAAGGTCGATTCCTATGCGGTCCGCGTGTTTACCAAAGGCAAACAGCCTTTTCTTCCCAGCCTTGCTTCGTGGTTCTCACCCGGACAGGGTGTGGTGCTACCGAAGAAATATGTTGAGCAGTCTGGCGTAGACGGGTTTGACCGCCGTCCTGTAGGC
>JACPRR010000210.1 GCA_016189825.1 Chloroflexota bacterium | reverse complement strand
TGGTGACATGGGTCGATGGATGCGTTCATACCATTCGACTGGCGCACCGCGTCGGAGTCAACTAACTTGACAACAGGGAGGAATCGCTAAATGAGTCGCAGCAGAGCTCGAATCCCAGGTGAGCGGCCATGAACGGCATTGTAATAAGCATCGATCCTGTCCTCCTGCAACTCGGCCACTTCGAGTTGCGGTGGTACAGCCTGTTCGTAGTGCTGGCCTTCATCGCGGCGACGGTTGTGGGACTGAAAAGGTGCAAGAAGATCGGGATGAGCGCCGACCAGGTGTACACACTGGTGATGGTGGTCGCACTCGGCGGCATACTGGGCGCCCGTCTCTTTCACGTGCTGGACCACCTTGGATACTATGCGCAAAACCCCGGGGCGATACTGAGATTCGATGGGCTGGCCATATGGGGAGGCCTCGTTGGCGGAGGCGTCGCCACTCTCGTATATGCGCGGTTGGCAAAACTCCCTTTCCTGCCCCTGGCTGACGCAGTGGTCCCGGCGCTCCTCGTCGCACAGATAGTCGGGCGTTTCGCCTGCATCGTGAACGGCGACGCCTATGGGGGCCCGACTACGCTGCCCTGGGGGTTCATCTACGTAAATCCAGGGGCCATGATTCCCGACTACCTGAAAGGCATTCCAACGCATCCCTACGTGGTCTACGAACAGATATGGAACGGCATGATCTTGATCACTGCACTGGCGCTGGGCCGCCGCTTGAAGACACCCGGGGCCCTCTTCCTCATCTATGTCACGGCGTATGGCGCCGGCCGCCTGCTGCTCACTGCGGTGCGACAAGAGACAGTGCTGTTCTGGGGGTTGCAGGAGGCCCAGGTGGTCGCCCTTGCACTGCTGGCAGTGTCGGTCCCGCTGCTGGTCAGGCTGCTCAATAAGGAAAGAACATTGCGGCTTGCGGGGAAACCGGGGGCTTGAAGCGTCAGGGACGCGGCGATTGGTCGACGGACAGGACATAACGAACGGCTTGGATTGGAGAGGACCATGAAAAAGGCTTCCCAGGTGTGGCGTGTGTTCCTACTGGCGGCGCTTATGGCTGCGGTGGGGCTGACCGCGTTTCCGGCTCTCGGAGCGTCTGACAAGCCGCCGACGATCAAGACCATGAAAGTATCGGTATGGCCCGAGTATGACGACCCTCGGGTGCTGGTGATATACCGTGGAGAGTTCAACGACGGGTCCTCGTTCCCGCAGGCGGTGAAGTTCCCCGTGCCCATGGGCTCGGAGGTCAACCAGGCGTGCGCTCTCAAGCAGCCCGGGGACGAGCACCTGTGCCAGCTCTACGAAGCTGTCACCGAACAGGACAGCCTCCAGATCGCCTACTCGCTTCCCATACCCACGTACCTCCTGGAGTACTACTGGGACGGTGTCAAAGGGCAGCCTGACAAGTCCGTTTCGTTCAAGTATGTCGCCCCATATGCCATTGATAAGCTGGACCTTGAAGTGGGCCAACCGCTGCGGGCGACGAACTTCAAGTTGTCTCCGAACTACGGCACGGTTAACTCGGATGCGGCCGGCATGAAGTACTACCATTACACCTTCAGCAACGTTGCCGCGGGCCAGGTAATAAACGTGGATGCCTCGTACACCAAGCCGGACAACAAGCCTTCCGTTGCCAAGAAAGCGGGCAGCGGGGCCGCTAGCGGTGGGAGTCCCAACACCATCGTTCTCATCGCGGTTGGCGCGGTTGGCGTGGCCGCCATAGGCTTCTTCGCCCTCAAGAGGAAACCGGCCCCCGCGACCGCCCGTTCGGTCCAGGCTCGCCGGGCAGCAATGATCGAGGCGACGAAGCGGGAGGCGGCCCGCCGGGCCACCCGGCGGGAGGCAGGGGCGCAACCAAGGCCTGACGCGGGCAGCGGCGCAGCTCCAGCCGTGCGCCAGGCTCCCGGGGGCGCCGTGCCCGCCTTCTGCAGCACGTGTGGCTCGAAACTGGAGACTGGTGATGTTTTCTGCTCAGGCTGTGGCGAGAAGGTGAAACGGCGTTCGTAGCCCTGTCAGGAGATGGACCGTGGACAATGAACGAACCGGGCAGCCTTCTCCCCGGCAACGCCCGCCCCGCTACAAGAGGCCGGTCTTCTGGGTCCAACTTGGGCTTGTCGCCGGCATCGTGCTTGGAGCGTGGCTAAGCTTGCGCACCTCGGTGGCGGAGCCCGAGACGCGGGCGCCATCGCATATCGGCGACATGAGGCGCACGGGCCTGGTGACCGGGGAGGAGGCAATCAAGCAAACGCAGAGCATGCATATCGGTGACATCGGCATCAAGGATGGTTACGTGGCGGACTACCAGGCGGGAACGGAAAAGTTGACACTGTGGGTCGGCGTCGCCGGATCACAATCGGATGCTCAGCGCCTTCTCGAACGCATGGCGTCGGCCATCGGGGCCGGCGGGACGCCGTTCGCCAGGCCGACCCAGGTAGCCGCGGGTGGCCGGCAAGTGTTCGTAACCTCGGGAGCAGGCGGTGTGAACTACTTCTTCCAGGAGGCGCGCAGCGTGGTATGGGTGCTGGCGGTCAATTCCGCTGCTCCGGAGGACAGGCTCAGCGCGGTGCTGGAAAACGTGAGGTTCGAATGATTCACAGGATTGGAGTTAATCCGGCATGACACAGATGGGGCAGATCGCCCTGGTAATCGCCTTTCTCATCTCCGTATTCTCCGCAGCGGCGGTCCTCATAGGCGCGCGACGCGGTCTGCCCGAGTTGATGACGAGCGGCCGCAGGGGCGTCGTTGCCGTTTGGGTGCTGACCACGCTGGCGTCGGCCGCGCTCTGGTACGCGTTCATCACGCACGACTTCCAGGTGAAATACGTCTACCAGTACAGCTCGCGGGACCTGAGCCTGATCTACCTCATATCCGCCTTCTGGGCCGGCCAGGAGGGCTCATTGCTCCTGTGGGCCTTTGTTCTGTCGATATTCGGCGCCATCGTCGTGTACCAAACCCGTAAGAGGAACGCGGACCTCGCGCCCTATGTCCTGTTGGTCATCACGGCGATCGAGGTCTTCTTCCTCGGCATACTGAACTTCAGCTCCCAGCCGTTTGCCAGGCTTGACGGGATACCCCCGGAGGGGAACGGGCTCAATCCCATGCTGGCCAATCCGGGGATGTTCTTCCACCCGACCACGCTCTATTTGGGCTATGTCGGTTTCACCGTGCCTTTTGCTTTCTGCATCGCCGCCCTGGTAACCGGCAGGCTCGGGGACCAATGGATCAAGAGCACACGAAGGTGGACGTTGTTCGCCTGGCTTTTCCTCACCCTGGGCAACCTGTTCGGCGCGTGGTGGGCCTACAATGAGTTGGGCTGGGGAGGCTATTGGGGTTGGGACCCCGTGGAGAGCGCGTCGTTCATGCCCTGGCTGGTGGGAACGGCCTACCTGCATTCGGTCATGATCCAGCAGAGACGCGGTATGCTCAAGGTATGGAACATCGGCCTCATCGTGACGACCTTCGCGCTGTCGATCTTCGGCACTTTCCTGACCCGGAGCGGGGTACTGTCATCGGTGCACTCGTTTGGCCAATCAAACCTGGGCCCGCTGTTCGTCGGGCTTATTGTGGTCGTCGTTGTCGGGGCGCTTGGCCTGATCTGGCACCGATTGCCCAACCTGAAGAGCGAGAACCAGTTGGACTCTCTGGTCTCGCGGGAGAGCAGCTTCCTGTTCAATAACGTCATCCTCGTCGGAGCGGCTTTCGCCGTGTTCCTGGGCACCGTGTTCCCCCTGATCTCGGAGGCGGTGCGCGGCGTCAAGGTGACCGTGGGCCCTCCCTTCTTCAACACAGTGACCGCTCCGATATTCCTGGTGCTGATCGCACTCATGGGCGTTTGCCCCCTGATCGGCTGGCGGCGGGCCTCACGGGACAATCTGTTGAGGAACTTCCTTTATCCCTTCGCCATCGCGGTGTTTGCTGTTGCGCTCCTCGCCGTGCTCGGTATCCGCGAGGCGCCGGTCCTCCTCGGCATGGGTCTCACCGCGTTTGTCCTGTTCACCATATTGCTCGAGATCTTCCGCGGTATTCGCGCCAGGCATCGCACCTCGGGGAAGGACTACCTGTCGGCTGCGGGCAGCCTGGTATGGGGCAACAAGCCAAGGTACGGGGGCTACATAGTGCACCTTGGTGTCATCATTCTCGCCATCGGCATCATCGCTTCCCAGGCGTACCAGGTGGAGAAGGAAGTCACCCTGATGCCAGGGGAGTCCGCCCAGATAAAGGACTTCACGCTGACATACCGCGGCCTGGATGCCTATCCGACGAAGACCCGGGAGGTCGTGACCGCGACCCTGGATGTGTACGACGGTTCGAATCGCAAGCTGACGGTGCTCACGCCGGGCAAGACATTCCAGGCTTCAACCGAAAACCCGGTCAGCGAAGTCTCGGTACGCACGACGCTGGCAGGCGACCTGTACACCATACTCGAGGGCTGGGAGGACCAGAAGGCGGCCTTCAAGTTCCTCATCAACCCGCTGGTGTTGTGGATCTGGCTTGGCGGCATCGTACTGATAGTGGGCGCCATCGTCGCCTTCTGGCCTGATGCGAGAGAGGCCAAGAGAGACGCGGCAAGGCTGGCTGAGGCGACGGTTGCGGTTGAGGAGGGTGCGAATGAAAGCTAGGGCGTTCTCAGGATTACTGCTCGCGGCGCTTGCCGCTGTCTTTCTGGCAACCCATGCGTATGCCGTCACCTCGAAAGATGTGGAAAAGGAGCTGATGTGCCAGTGCGGCTGCACCATGGTCGTGGCTGTCTGCGATTGCGATACGGCCAATCAGATGAGGGAGAAGATCTCCGGGTTCATAGCACAGGGTCAGAGCAAGGACCAGATACTCGCCTACTTCGTGGGCCAGTATGGGGAAAAGGTGCTCTCGGCGCCGACGAAAAAGGGGTTTAACCTGGTGGCCTGGGTTGTGCCCTTCGCGGCGGTGGCAGTCGGTGGCACCGGCCTGTTCTTCATCCTCCGGGCCTGGGCTCGCAGGGGCCGGAAGGGTGGGGAGGTCGAGGAGTCGCTCGTCCGGCCAGTGTCCCCCGAAGATGTGGATGAATACAAGGACCGCCTGGAAGCGGAATTGAAGAGGTTCAAGGAAGAGGGCTCAGCATGATTACCTTTGTGGCGATCCTCATGGTGCTTGCTTCGGTGGCCTTTGTCGCCTGGCCCCTGCTGCGCGGGACAGCGATACGGACGGGCCGGCGGCTGGTCGAAGATACCGAAGTCAGCGACCTGCTGGCCCAGAAGGATGCCACGCTCTTCGCCATCAGTGAGCTTGAATCTGACCACGAGATGGGCAGCATGTCCAACGGCGATTATCATGAGTTGCGGAAGAAGTACGAGGAAAAGGCGCTGGGCCTGATCAAGCGGACGGATGATCTGCGGGCTGAGCGCGGAATGATCGGCCCGGGCAATCTTGAGGGCGAAATGGATATGATGTCTTCTGGCGCGCTTGAGGCGCGGTTGGAGCAGGATATCGAAAGCAAGGTCATGCGAATGCGGGCTGCCCGAGCAGGGACCCGGGAGACGGGCAGGGCCTGTCCCGGCTGTGGGACGCAGTCCCGTCCGGATGATCTCTTCTGCTCGCGCTGCGGGGCTGCCCTGGGCCGGACATGCCCGAACTGTTCGGCAAGGGTCGGCGAAGGCGACCGTTTTTGCGGCGGGTGTGGCGCGGCCCTGGGTGCGGGAGGTCACAGATGAGCTCCAGGCGCCCCCGCTTAGTGAGCGCCGCCGGGCTCGTTGGCATAGCGATGCTGTTAATACCGTCGGTCAGCGGCTGCGGAGGTCCTGCGTCTTCAGGGTCAAACCCGCTTGGGGCTGGCGAGCCAGCGCAATCCGTGGGCGGCCGACCGCCGGGCAACGGCGCGCTCAAGGAGAATAGCGCAGCAGGGGTCACGGTAGCGGTCCAACGGACGGGAGAGAAGGAGGGCATGCTCAGTTTTGGGATCGCCATGGACACGCATTCGGTGCCGCTGGAGGGCTACGACCTGGCCAAGCTCTCAGTGCTCGTCGATCACAGCGGCAAGACGTATACACCGGCCTCCTGGTCCGTTGGCACGGCTGGTTCGCACCACACCAGCGGCACATTGAGCTTCCAGGCCCCTGCCTCGCTGTCCTTGGGGGAGAACAAGCACTTGAAGTTGATTATCAAGGGGATAGCCGGAGTCGACCAAAGGGTGTTCGAATGGGACCTGTGACCTGCCACGCCGGAGACCAGGCAGGCTCGGCAGTCCTGGATTACCCCCGGGTGAGGAGGCATGCTCTCGTGGGGACCGCAGGGGCGGTCCTGCTGTCTCTGGTGTACTTCGGGGTGGTTGCGGCGGCCCAGGGGAGCGCGCATGCGCTGCAGCAGGCCGCGTCCCTGTGGTATTTGCTCGTCCCGCTGGTTATTGGCTTCGGTGTCCAGGTCGGGCTGTTTTCGTACCTGAGACAGGGCGCTCGCGGACGCAGGGTTTCGGGGACCGCGTCGGTGACTGCTTCCGGCGGTGTTTCGGCGGGCTCGATGGTGGCGTGCTGCGCCCACCACCTGAGCGATGTGCTGCCCATGTGGGGCATAGCCGGAGTGGCCGGCTTCCTCGCCGCATACCAGCGAGTGTTTCTGCTGGCGGGGGTGTTGTCGAATCTGGTCGGAATCGCCGTGATGCTTGAGGCGGTGCAGTGTATGGGCTTGCCAGGTCCGGGCGCGTTCAGCAAGTGGGACATGAAGAAGGTAAAGAGATGGTCGATAGCGGGCGCGGCGACGGTGCTTGCTGCGGCCTCCCTGGTGGCCTTCGTTCCATGGCAGCAGAGGGGATAGGACTTGGTACTTAGTCGCGTCAATTGCCGTTACGTAGGAGAGATTCCTCGACAAGCTCGGAATCCGCCATGTCTATTGCCATAGACGCCACGATGTATGAAAATGGCGCACAGCTAACTTTGTCGTTGCGAGC
>JACPRR010000222.1 GCA_016189825.1 Chloroflexota bacterium | reverse complement strand
GTCGTATGGTCCCCCATTGGTCGGCGGGGGCGATGCTGCCGTTCAAAGCGATGGCGACGCTGCCCGGCGGCAGGTTCTTCGATTCCAATAGCGCCTGGACCGTGATCCCTTCCGGGATTTCTGCCGGTTTTCCGTTGACCAATATCCGCATACGGGCCTCAAAAAAGAAAGCCTACCCGTAGGTAAGCCTTCAATCTTGTCGCCTTCCCTACGCTCGCATTACCGAGATCAGGTATTGAGGGTCGTCCCGGTCGTCGAGACTCTCAGCCTTGCGGCTCCCCTGTCGCGTATTTACTTGTGGCACCAACTGTATAGCACGTGTACGTGGGGCATGTCAAACCAGGGGCAGACGGCTTTCGACTTCGACAGCGATTTAGTGTAATGTCCCGGCAACAGCTTCACACTGTCGGTCATTCCGGCCCTTCGGCGCCCAGGTCCCTGAGCCTGTCGAAGGCCGTGGCGCTCAGGGTAAACTGCAGCCGGAATCTAGGCTCGGCCATCTGGATTCCCGCTTTCGCGGGAATGACACGAGTGCGTGGACCTGGCCACGATCGGAAGCCGTTTCGCCTCGATAGCGTAGCGTTCACTCTTGACATATCCGCTCGTGTAGTGATACAAGTAGACACTCCAGCCTGTGTTGTACCAATTCTACGGCGCATCGTTGCCGGTGGTGGTGCTTACTTCTGCGGTACACTCGGATAGCTGGGGTCTTGGGCGGAATGCATGGTGACAGACTCTGAATACGAAGTAGTGTGGCCGAGGGGCAGAAGGACCGCCAGGACAGTCGACCTAGCGACGCGGCTGGACGGGCTACAGGGCAAGACAGTTTGCGCCTTGTGGGATATGGTCTTTCGCGGCGACCAGATCTACGGTTTCCTGCACGAAGAGCTGAAGAAGCGATATCCCGGGGTGCAGTTTGTCGGCCACGAAGCCTTCGGGTCCATCCACGGGGGCAACGAAGCGGAGGTGCTCGCCTCCCTGCCGGGGAAACTGAAACAGAACCGGTGCGATGCCGTTGTTTCGGGAATAGGATGCTGAGGGAGTTGCACACCCGCGGTCGTGCGGGCCAGCACAGAGGTCGAGAAATGCGGCCTGCCTTCAGTGTCGCTCGTGTGTGACAGCTTCGCGGCGCAGGCGCAGGCGACAGCGGCCGGCCTCGGCGCGGGGAACCTGCCCCTCGCAGCCTACCCCGGGCCGGTGAACCTGCACGGTATCGAAGAGATGCAACGAAACGTGGTCTCCGTTGTGGTTGACCAGGTTGTGCGGGCGTTCACAGTGCAGCCGAAGCAAGTGGTTGCCCCCGGCGAGCCGGCGCCGCGCGATGTGGTGTTCAAGGGCACGCTCGATGAAGTGAACTCGTTCTACTACGACCGTGAATGGAGCGACGGGTTGCCTGTGGTCCCGCCAACAGTGGACAGGGTCGGACGTTTCCTCGGTTTCACTGACCGTGGCCCGGAGGAAGTTATCGGTGTCCTGCTCCCTGACTCCCGCGAGGCGACGGTGTGGAATGTTGCCGTCAACGGCGTGATGGCAGGCTGCCGGCCCGAGTACATGCCTGTCCTGCTTGCGATCGTCAGCGCAATGTGCGATCCGAAGTTCGGCCAGGAACATTTGGGTCACACACCCGGCGCCGAGGTGCTGATTACGTTGAATGGTCCGGTGATCAAGGACCTCGGCTTCAACTACGAGCAAGGCGTCTTGAGGGTTGGATTTCAGGCCAACACGAGCATCGGACGCTTCTGGCGGCTCTACATGAGGAATGTCGCGGGGTTCCTGCCCCACAAGACTGACAAGGCGACGTTCGGCGGCACCTGGCGAGTAGTCCTCGCCGAGAACGAAGAAGCGGTAGCACGCATAGGCTGGCAACCCATGAGCGTTGACCAGGGATTCGAGGCTGGGGCCAATGTCGTGACTGTAAGCTCTTGCACATCGAGCGATTCCATGTTCGCCGTTGGTCCTGCAACTGCCGAGGAGATTTTGAACAAGCTGGCAACCAGGGTCATGCATGTCAACCTCTGGCTATTCGCCCTTTCCTTTTACGGGCCGGGGATCCGGCCGCAAGTCCTGCTGAGTCCCTGTGTTGCCGAGTTGCTTGCCAGAGCGGGCTATTCGAAGAATGCGGTCAAGGAATATCTTTTCAACAGGGCGAGGTTCCCGGTCAGGCTGTTCGAGACTTTGCGCCCCGATGTGGGCACCGTCTGTGACTCGGTCGAGCAGGGCGCCCTTCCCGCGTTGTATTGCGAGTCGAGAGATCCCGACCGGATGGTCCCGGTGGTCTGGTCTCCCGATGACTTCATGATCACGGTAAGCGGTGATCCGGGACGGGACAACTGCTTCATATGCGGCCAGAACGGTTTTATCGGGTATCCGGTGAGCAAGCGGATAGAGTTGCCTGCCGGTTGGGCCCAACGTATGAAGAGTCGTGGGCGCAAGTAGGTAGACCGATAGTTGGCGTCACATTCAAGGAAAGACCCTTCGACGTAGTTTACCCTGAGTCCTGCCGAAGGGCTCAGGGTGACAAATATGCCATGCTCACGAAAATACCCTTTTCGAAGCTGTCGGAAATCGTCATTGCGAGGAAAACAAGGAGGGGGTTCCCCCTTCTCTATAACACTAATGAAGTCGCCGCTGTCTCTGTGTCATTCCCGCGGAAGCGGGAATCCAGGCAGACAATGGTATGTCGTCTTGGCCTCTCTTCCAGCGACGACTTCCTTCAAAGGCCCGCCTCGGGACGAAGCAATCCGTGCCACTTCCTCGGATACGGATTGCTTCCCTTCGGCAGGCTCAGGGCAGGCTGTTTCTCCGGCGTCTATGGCAATAGACATGCTTGATACTGAGGAAATACCCATGAGGAGTGTGAAATGCCAGATACGTTGCAAAGCCTGATGAATGCGGTGATCGACGGCGACCAGGCCAGGACGGTCGAGCTGGTCCGCAAGTCCCTTGAAGAGGGTGTAGGCCCGCTCGACGTCTTCCGCCGTGGCCTGATCCCTGGGATGGAGGATGTAGGGAGGAAGATGCAGAGCGGCGAGTATTTCCTGCCGGAGGTCCTCATCTCGGCCAGAGCGATGCGCGCCGCGTCGGCCGTGTTGAAGCCTATGC
>JACPRR010000221.1 GCA_016189825.1 Chloroflexota bacterium | reverse complement strand
TGTCAGGCGCGCCCCTTTCCAGAAGCAGGCTGACGGAACATGGAAGAAGCTCAGCGACCCCAATGATAAGGGTGGCGACAACAACCTCTATTACGAAGACAAGATGGCAATGATCTGGAACATCAATGACTCTATAGCCGGATTCAACACTCAGGGCTGCTTTGTCGTCTGTCACGCCGGAGAGCCGGGCAAGGCATTCGGAAACAAGTATACCGCTAATGCCGGGGAATCGGGCGACATATGGCACTGGAAGAGCATCCGTACCGGGACCGTTGGCCAGATAGACGACCAGTATGTTGATAACACTCGCTACAATGCTCAAACAGCGCCCGAGGCCGGGCGTAAGAGCGACCCCAAGACTGCTGGCGGTTACGCTGACAACACGCTTGACGACAAGAAGCTGCCGAAGTTCGCCCTGCCCGGCAACAAGGCGGCCCCGCCCTATTGGATCATAGACGGCGAGAAAGTCGCCCTGGACGATAGCAAGTACAAGGCAAGTGACGAGGTGCCCGGCATTATCGTCGCCACCTTCAGCGGTGACCGCGGCGATTTCACCTCAGCAAATGTCTACAGGGATGGCAAGTATACGCTGGAGTGGAGTCGCAAGCTAAATACTGGCTCCCAGTTCGATGTGCAGTACACTGACCTTGGCAAGACTTACTACTTTGGTGTTGCCGTCTTCGATAACGCGCAGGTCCGCCACGCCTTCAGTGGCGGTGTTAACAAGCTAGTTTTTGTCAAATAGGGCGAATCCCCCCGGGGGAAGGAGGGACGGCAAGTCTTGCCGTCCCTCCTTCTCTTTGCGGAGATGATCCGTTGTGCGAAGCCCCCGGCCTACAGCCCGGCTGCGTCCAGGATGTCGGGGACTTTCCTCTCCCAGCCGATCGCCATCACGTGCACTCCGTCGCACATGGGTCTGATCTGGTTGATCAGACGGGCGGTTATCTCCAGGCTTTTCCGGTACTTGTCATCGGCCTTGCTTATCTCCTCGATAAGCGCTTCGGGAACGTAGACGCCGGCGACGTTGTTGTTCATGAAACGGGCCATCCCGGCGGACTTCAGAGGTATGATCCCGGCGAGCACAGGGACCTTGAACTGCCTGGCGTACTGCATGAACGATTCGAACCTGGATGGTTCGTATACGGCCTGTGTCTGGAAGAATTGGGCGCCTGCTGCGACTTTCTTTTCCATCTTGAATAGTTGCGGCTCAAGTGGGTTGGCCCCCGGCGTGACCACCGCGCCGAGGAAAAATTTCGGGGCCCCTTTGAGCGGCTTCTCGGACATGTCACTTCCGCGCTCCAACTGCTTTGCAGCTCGTAGCAGGCCGACCGACTCAAGGTCGAACACTGGCTTGGCGTGAGGGTGATCGCCAAGTGTAACGTAGTCTCCGGTCAGGCAGAGGACGTTCTCGATGCCCATCACATAGGCTGACAGCAAGTCAGACTGCAATGCGATGCGATTGCGGTCGCGCGTAGTCATCTGGAAAACGGTTTCGACGCCGTTATCCGCCAGGAGGTGGCATGCGGCGAGCGAGCCAAGCCGCATCACCGAGCTCTGCTGATCGGTGACGTTTACCGCGGTTACCCTGTCCCGCAGAAGGTGGGCGCTATCAAGCATCTCCGAGATATCCACTCCCTTGGGTGGGGCTATTTCGGCGGTCACTACGAACCTGCCGGACTGCAGGGCATCTCTCAGTTTCGACATCTGCTGCCTTTCTCACGCGATGACGCTTGCCCGTCTGGGGTGGGTCATCTTCTGGAAGTCCTTCGGGCTCTGAATCTTGCGCATCAGGTCCAGCCTCCCCTGCTTCTTGAGGCGGTTGTAGATGAGAGTCCATGCGCAGTCCCTAGAGGCGTCTACCTCACACTTTCCTTCTTTAGTGCCGCCGCACGGGCCGTTGACGAGCCCTTTGGGACAGGAGGTAATGGGACAAATGCCGCCGGTCGAGGCCAGTACGCACTCCCCGCACTGAAGGCAGACCTCGCTGAACTGGCCCGGCGCCCCTTCCATGCCGAAGAACAGCGTGTCAAGGGCAGGTATCACTGCTTTCTCTGTAAAAGCAGCCACGTTCTGGACCCCGTAAGCGCATGCCATGACCAGCACGGCGGAGGCCGAGGCGATCCTGTCAGACTCCTCTTCGATGGCGAACCTGGTCAGGCTGTCGCACGGAGTAGGCACCACCATCCAGCCGGTGACCGTCTTCCCCGCCTCTTGAAGCATGGTCTTCATGCTCATGACCTCTGCCTTGCCGCCAGTGTGGCAGGCCGTTGCGCACGTTCCGCAGCCGATGACATAGAGGCTGTCGAACGTGGCAAGGCTCTCCTTCAGCTCCTGTCCCGTCTTCTGTTTGGTGATGGTATACATCCGCGTCTCCTACCGCTGCTTCAGCACCCTGCCTTACGCCAGGCGCATTACCTGCGCACCATGGAGTAGTACTCGTCTCCGAAATGCTCCAGCGTATCCACTACCGAGTTCGGCGCCGCTTGCCCCAGTCCGCACAGGCAAGAAATCATCATCACTTCCGAAAGCTCGCGCAGTGCGTCGATGTCCTGCTCCTTCCCTGACCTCTGCTGCAAGGTTGTCAACAGGTGGAGGAGTATCTGGTTTCCCTCGCGGCACGGGACGCACTTGCCGCATGACTCTTCGGCGAAGAACGTGACATTCTGCGTTGCCAGTTCCACCATGCTTCTGGAGGCGTCAAGCACCACGACGGCGCCTGCCCCTAGAACGGTCTCGAATGTCAGCGGCGTGTCCAGCTTCGCGGCAGGGACCACGCGCCCGGAGGCGCCGCCCACCTGGACCGCCTTTACGTTCACGGCGCCGGCAAGGTCCACAACAAGCTCTGCGAGCGCCGTCCCAAAGGGCACCTCGTAGACGCCAGGCCGCTCGACGTCGCCGGTAACGGAGAACGCCTTCGTACCCGGACACGGGCCCGAGCCGATGGTCTTGTACCAATCCGCTCCGTTCTGGATGATGGGGACGATGTTCATTAGCGTCTCGACGTTGTTGATGACGGTGGGCTCCTGCCACAGTCCGTGGTTGGGCGGGAACGGGGGCCGGTAGCGGGCCTCGCCTCGCTTGCCTTCTATGGACTCCATGAGCGCGGATTCTTCTCCGCAGACGTAAGCGCCTGCACCTTCGCGGACCTCGATGTGACAGCCCAATTCGGCATCGCCTGTCTCTTTCAGCGCGCGCAGGAGTTGTCCGAGAAGGTGATGATACTCTGCCCGAAGGTACAGGTAGGCGGTTCTCGCTCCGATGGCATGGCACGCGATGGCAATCCCCTCGAACAGGCCGTAGGGATCGTTCTGTAGTATGTAGCGGTCCTTGAAAGTGCCGACCTCGCCCTCATCGGCGTTGCAGATGACGTAGTGGGCTTCGCCCGGAGATCTGGCGGCAAGTTCCCATTTCATGCCTGTGGGGAAACCGGCGCCGCCCCGTCCCCTGAGACCTGACCGCTTCACCTCCTGCACAACCTGGTCCGGTGTTAACTGCTTTGCTTTTCGCAACGCCTGGAAGCCGCCGTGAGCACGATAGGACTCTATGCTCGCGGGGTCTACTATGCCGCAGTTCCGCAATACTATGCGGCACTCAGGCACGCGCGTCCTCCCCGCCCTGGATTGCTCCGTACTTGCTGAGTATGTTTCGCACGTCTGCTGCGGCCACTCCCTGATAGACATCCTCGTTAACGGTGATCGCCGGCGCCCGATCGCACTCGCCAATGCAATTCACCGTCGACAGGGAGAAGCTTCCGTCGGCCTGTACTCCGCCGTCCGCGATACCGAGCACTCTTTCCACCTCTGCCGCTACCCGGTCGCAGCCCTTGAGGCAGCACGGGGTGCTCTTGCATACCCTGACCACATTCCTTGCCCGCGGGCCCGTCCCCAGGTACGAGTAAAACGTGGCGATTCCATAGACCTCGCTCGCCGTGACCCCCCATGCGACAGCGATGCCGTGGATGTCTTCGCTGGAGAGGCCGTTCCGCTGGCGCTGGACGTCCTTAATGAAAGACAGCAGGTCATTCCGGGACTTGTGCGGCTCCGCCGTGGTGAAGTACCAGGAGGGCTGCTTCCGGAGGCCGGCATCCTCATTGGCCATCAGCCATCACCCCTTTATCACCAGCGGCCTGCAGCTTGTTCTCGCCGAGTCGGTCGGCTTGCGGAACCTGTCCGGGCGCCACACCAGGGCGCCGACAGGACAATGGGAGATGCAGATGCCGCAATCGCGGCACACTTCCTTGTCCAGCGCGGCATCGTCGTCGACGACCACTTTCATCTCGAACCCGCGGCGAGCCATCGAGAAGAGATTCGCGCCCTTCACTTCTTTGCACGCTTTTACGCAGCGGTAGCAGAGGACGCATTTCGACAGGTCTCTGATGACATACGGGTTCTCCTCTATCTGGTAGAAGCGCTTCTTGGCGCGGAAACGTGGCACGCCAACGCCAAGCTCGGCTGAAAGCGCCCTCATTTCGCAGATGTTTGCCTTGTCGCACACGAGGCAGAAGTCCGGGTGACTCGCCATCATGAGTTCCATGATCACTTTGCGCGCGCGGAGCACCTTCGCCGAATGAGTCTCGATCACCATCCCGTGCGTAACCAGTGTGTGGCAGGAAGCCACCAGTGTTCGGGACCTCGCAACCTCGACCACACACATGCGGCAGGCGCCTGTCGGAGAAAGGTCGCGGTGGAAGCACAGCGTAGGGATAGCGACGCCGTTAGCTGCCGCCGCCTGGAGGATGGTTGTCCCCGATTGCGCCTGAACGGCCTTGCCATTCAGAATGATGTCGACAACATCTGTTTCTACACCCATTGAGCGACTCGCCGCAGAAGCTCATCAGGCGTGACCGGCTTGGCGATGTAGTCCTCAGCCTCTAACTCGTAGCCGCGGCTCACCGGAATGGTGCTTTCGCCGACCCGCTCAGAGAAGCTGGTGAGCATGAGGACCGGGACTTTCGCCAGCCGGGGGACTTTTTTCAGGCTCTTCGCAACGGAGAATCCGTCGGTAAACGGCATTATGATGTCGAGCAATATGACGTCAGGCTGCGAGCCGCGGGCTTTCCTCAGTCCCTCCTCGCCGCTGCTGGCCGTATCAACTTCGTACTTGCTTTGCAGGACCAGCCGCGTTGATTCGAGGAAGTCGAGATCATCATCGATCAGGAGCACTCTGGGATGATGCTTCTCCATAATGCGCCAACCCCCTTGCATCTGTTCTGCTATCGGGTACTAACCTCTTCTCTTGCTGCTGAGGAGGTTCTCTACCCGCTCGATAAGGGAATGGGGATCAACCGGCTTCTCGACGTAGTCGTCCGCGTAGAGGGATAGGCCCGTCTCCAATTCGTAGCGCCGGTTGCTGGCCTCACCTTTTACTGAGCTGAAAATGAGTATCGGGACGTGGTACTTAGCCCAGCGGGGGTCAAGAAGCTCCTTGCACACAGCAAAGCCATCCATCCTGGGCATCATGAGATCTAGGATCATGAGGTCGGGGCGCTCCTCCCGCAATCTGTCCAGCCCTTGCTGCCCGTCGGGGGCGCTCACCACCTGGTACTCATGAGCTTCCAGGACGGCGCTAACCGCGCCAACAATATCGGGATCGTCATCAACAACCAGGATCTTGGCCTTGTAGACCATAGCGCTCACCTCCACCAGTATTCACCTATACCGTGGGCCGTGGCATCAATCCTGCGCGTTCAACGATGACCGGCACCGCATCTTCCCAGCCAACCGCCATTACGTGGATGCCATGGACCTCCGGTATATCCTTGAGTTGTTCGATTATCTCAAGACATATTCTCAGCCCCTCCTCCCTGGCATCAGCCGCCTTCTCCATCCTGGTGACCAACTCGTCGGGCACGAATACCCCGGAAACGTAGTCCCTCATATACCGTGCCATGCCCGCCGATTTCATAGGTATGACGCCTGCAAGCACGTGGACCTGCTTATCGAGTCCCCGCTCTTTCACCGCCTTCATCCAGGCGGCAAACTTGGCGACATCGAACACGGCCTGGGTCTGAATGAAGTCTGCCCCTGCCTTGACTTTCTTTGCCAGCCTGGCGACACGGAACTCGAACGGGTCGGCGAAGGGGTTCTCAGTGGCGCCGATGAATACTGGCATCTCGCCGGAGACGTCCTCGCCGCAGATGAACTTCTTGTCGTCGCGCATGCGCCTGAGGGTTTGCACGAGCTGGGTGGAGTCGATGTCATACACCCCCTTGGCGGTGGGGTGGTTTCCGAAGCTCTGGTGGTCCCCAGAGAGACACAATATATTGCCTATGCCGAGGGCAACCGCGCCAAGCGCGTCGCTCTGCAAAGCGATGCGGTTGCGGTCCCGGCAGGTCATCTGCAGCACCGGGTCGGCGCCCATTTGTTTGACCAATGCGCAGCCGGCAACGCTGGACATCCTGACGATGGCTGTTTGATTGTCTGTGACATTGATTGCGTCCACGCACGGCTTCAGTTTCTCTACCTTCTTCTGTACCGCGGAGGCGCCGGTGCCCTTTGGCGGGCCGACTTCAGCCGTGACCGCGTACTTGCCGGCGGCCAGCATTTTCTCCAGATTGGTTCCGGCTTTCATGGTTTTCTCCCCTAGTATCCTTTCCTCGGGGCTGTTCGTCAATCCCTGGGCAGGGTGAAGGTGAACTTGGCGCCCCTGGTAGACTCCGGATAGGGACTCTCAACCCAGATGCGCCCGTTATGCGCTTCAATGATCTTCTTCGCTATCGACAGTCCCAACCCGATGCCTCCAGGAATGGCGTTCTGCCCGCGGTAGAACTCATCAAATACTTTGGGCAAGTCTTCAGGAGGTATGCCCGGGCCTGTGTCCATGACCTCGACACGTATCTTGTCGCCGCCTGCCCTGGCCCGGATGCAAATACGGCCGCCGGCGGGGGTGAATTTCACGGCGTTGCTGACCAGGTTGGTCACGAGTTGCTGCATCCGGCCCGGATGCGCCATTACTTCTGGCAGGTCCGCTGGGGAATCAATCGTTAACTCGATCCGTTTCTCGGCTGCCTGGGGCCTGACGTTTTCTGTCGAAGACTCAATGATCCTGGCGAGGGATTGAGGAGTCTTCTCGAGGTCGCTCGAGTCAATCCGTGAGATGTCGAGCAGATCGTCTATCAAACCCAGCAGACCGTTGAGGCGATCGGCGCTTCGTGTCAGCATGTCCTTCTGTTGTTGTGTCAGCGGACCGGCGTACCCGCCTAGCATAACCTGGTGGTAGCTCTGCACTGCGTGCACAGGCGCCCGCAGGTCGTGTGACACCACGGTCAATATGTTCGCCAGAGTGTCGCGGGCATGGGCCAGCCTGGAACGAACAAGGGAGATGGTCCTGCCCTGCACACGATAGCCCATCGACGGGTTCGCGGCAAAAAGCGTGCGCAATTCTGCGCCCGCGATGCCCAGCACTACTGTTCTCTCCAGGCACCTGGCAGTGGCGGTGAAGGTCTCTGAGCCCGCGACCGCCGACCAGCCCAGGGGCTGTCCGCGGCGGACGATCTCGATGGTCGCCCGTCGCCTCACGTGTTGACCGAAGCTGAGCGCCATGTCGAGCGCTATCTGGCCCTGCTCGACGATGTACATCTTGTCTGGCGTATCGCCTTCATGGAAGATGACGCTGCCGCCTTCGAACGTCTCCTCGCGGCATAGCGGCACTATCGTCGCCAACTCTGCGTCGGTAATGTCCTGGAATAGCTCGGATGCCCGCAGCGACTTCGCGCAGTCTGTCATTTCCGTACCGGCTTTGTTAAGGCAGCAGTCCTTTGTCGGCAAGCAACGGCCTCGGGTCTACCATGTGGCCGGTGACGTCTGCCTTCTTTTTGCCCAAGCCCAGCGCAAGGGCCATCAACTGTGTGAAATACAGGATGGGAATATTGTAGGGCTTGCCTTCCCGCAGGCCAAGCGCCGCTTGCCTCATGTCCAGGTTGGAGTGACACATCGGGCAGGCAGCGATTACCGCATCTGCGCCCACCTCCCGCGCGTTGTCCAGTACCCTCTTGACCATGTTGAGGCAGGTATCGGCTTCGACGATGCTCAAGCTTCCGCCGCAGCATTCGGTCTTGCCAGACCAGTCGAGCGTTGTCGCGCCAAGCGCCTGCATGAGCATGTCCATCTTCATCGGATACTCAGGGTTGTCTGCGCCGGTAACCTTCGGAGGCCTGGTGAGCAGGCAGCCGTAGTAGCAGACCACCTTCAGGCCGGCAGCGGGGTTTTTCACCAACGCCGCTATCCTTCGCGTCCCGACCCTGTTGGCCATCGTTTCCACCGCGTTTTCAATCGATACGCCACCGCCATATTCATAACCGGTCTGGCTGACGACATCCGCCTTGAGAGACGGGTTGCCGGCGACATCGTGCGCGGCAAACTTGAGCCTGGAAAAGCACATCGCGCAGGGAACAGTGACCGCTTTGTGGCCCTCGCTCTCGATGAGGGAAAGGTTCTTCAAGGACATCTCGGTGGCCAGCCTGTGCGACTTCCAGTGGGCAGGAGTGCTGCCGCAGCACAGCCACCCTTTGGGCTCCACGAGCTTTAGATCCACGGCGGCCGCGACTGCCTTGAACGACCTGTCATAGCCTGCCGCGCTACTGTGGAGGGAGCAGCCCGGGTAATAGGCGATTGACTTGAGGTCGGCAGAACGCCTTTCCTTCTTCTTGAGGCGGGCGGGGTATCCCGCACGCTCCGGCAGCAATCGCAGTTTCCCGGCCCGGAGCATCTTCAGCCCCATTGCAGCGTCGCGCAGGGGCCGTCCTTCTTTCAGGTTCATCTCTACCGCGAGGCCAAGCTCATACATGCGCCCGGCAGACTTCATGGAGCGCAAGCCCGCGTTTATGAAATTGAGCGATGCAGGGAGACTCGAAGGGATGCCCCGTTCCTGCGCCATGGCCTTGAGCGTGTCCATCACTCGCGCAACATCGATGCTGGATGGGCAGCGGGTGGTGCAGGTCTGGCAACTGGCGCATAGCCAGACCGTCTTCGAGGCGAGCGCGCGGTCCAGGCGTCCCAATTGCAATAGCCGCATCACCTGGTTGGGCTTGAGGTCCATCTGGGATGAAACCGGGCAACCCAGCGAACATTTCTTGCACTGGTAGCACAGGAATACGTTGGCTCCGCACGTTTCCTTGATTTGCTCTGCGGCGCTTTTTGCCGCCGTCGTCGCTGTCGTCATCATGACTTTGCCGCCACGGCCCTGCCGGTCAGCTTCAGGTCTTCCCGGACTATTTTGCGCGGCTTGCCGGCAAAGCTCACGCTCCAGTCCTTTGGAGGTATTATCTCATCGAGAGCCTGCAACTGGCCGAGTCCCTTCAGACGCTCGTAGATGAGGGCCCAGGCGCACGGCACCTCCTTAGAGACCTCGCACTTGCCGTTCACTGACCCGCCGCAAGGGCCGTTTTGGAGGCTTTTGGCGCAGCGGGCGATATAACAAATCCCGGCGCTCAAGTCGAGCTTGCAATCGCCGCATCCCCGGCAGCGCTCCGCCCAGACACCCTGTTCCAACGGAAGGCCGAAGAATTGTGTGTTCAGCCCCGGCAGCACGATGACCCTGGGGAAACGCTCCGCGATGGCTTGCACGCCCACGCCGCATCCGAGCGAGAGGACGGCGTCGCAACTCCGTATGTCCTCGGCTGCCGCGTCGAGGTACTCCCACTCGCACTGGCGGGTGATCGTCTTCTCGGCCAGTTCCTGGGAGGCGCCCTTCACCTGGTTCGCAAGCCGCAGTGTTGACGCCAGCACTTCAACTTCCTTC
>JACPRR010000214.1 GCA_016189825.1 Chloroflexota bacterium | reverse complement strand
GGTGATCCTCGAGCCCATTATGGCGGTGGAGGTAGCTGGGCCGGAGCAGTTCGTGGGTGATTTGATCGGGGACCTTTCATCGCGACGGGGACAGATCGAGGGAATGGAAAATCGCGGAGGTACCACTATTGTGCGTGCCCACGTGCCTCTCGATCGGGTCTTTGGATATGCTACTGATATCAGGTCGCTCAGCCAGGGAAGGGCCACCTATACCATGGAGTTCGAGCGGTACCGCGAGATGCCTGCTGAACTGGCCAAGGAAATCATCAGCAGGGCCAAGGGGACTTAGATGCCCAGGCAGAAGATTCGGATTAAGCTAAAAGGGTTCGATCACAGGATCGTCGACCAGTCATGCGTTCAGATCGTCGAAGCCGCAGAGCGGACAGGGGCAGTCGTCGTCGGACCCGTGCCGCTGCCCACGAACATCGAGAAGTTCTGCGTGACTCGCTCTACGAACATCGATAAGGACTCGCGAGAGCAGTTCGAAATCCGCACGCACAGGCGGCTGATCGATATCCTCGAACCCACCTCCAAGACTACCGAGGCGCTGGGGAAACTTAACCTGCCCTCCGGGGTGCAGATCGACATAAGGCTATGATTCAAGGAATTGTTGGCAAGAAGATCGGCATCACGCAGACGTTCGCCGCCGATGGCAGGATTATCGCGACCACCGCCGTCGAGGCCGGGCCTTGCGTGATCACATTTGTCAGGACGAAGGCGAAGGACGGATACGAGGCTGTCCAATTGGGCTTCGGGGAGGCGAGGAAGGTCAATTCTCCTGAAGCGGGACATCTGGGCAAGCTCGGCAAGATCGCTGTTCTTCGGGAAGTCACTGCGGATGATACCGGCTCCCTTGAGGTTGGGGCGAGAGTGGATGCCAGCATGTTCGCCAAGGGGGAGAAGGTCGACGTCACGGGCATCTCGAAGGGTAAAGGATTTGCCGGAGGCGTGAAGAGATATCATTTCCACGGCGGCCCGAAGACCCACGGCCAGTCGGATCGGCATCGTGCGCCGGGCGCGGTGGGTTCGACAACAACGCCCGGACGTGTGCTGAAGGGACAGAGGATGGCCGGGCACATGGGGCATGACCAGGTTACGGTGCGGAACCTTAGCGTAATCGAGGCGGATCCCGCTCGCAATCTTTTGCTGCTCAAGGGATCGATCCCCGGCCCCGTGGGCGCGATGATCATCGTGCACAAGGCTGGGAAAAGGAAGTAGTGACGTGCAGGTCCCTGTATATACCTTGAAGGGAGAGGTTGCTGAGAACATCGAGCTGAGCGATGATGTGTTCGGCGCACCTCCGAACAACGGGCTAGTACACCAGGCCGTGGTCCGGCAACGTGCCAACAGGAGGCAGGGGACCAGCCAGACGAAGACGAGGTCTACGGTGTCTGGCAGCAGCAAGAAGCTGCATGCTCAAAAACACACCGGACGTGCCCGGCGGGGTGACATAACGTCGCCGACGCTCTCCGGAGGGGCGGTTGCATTTGGGCCCCATCCCAGGGATTACCGGCAGGCGATGCCGAAGAAGATGCGGCGGCTAGCGTTGAGATGCGCCCTTTCTGCCAAGGCGGGTGTTGGCGAGCTCAAAGTCGTGGACAGCATGGAGTTGGGTGGCGGCCGCACGGGCGACCTGGCTGTCGCGCTCTCGGCGCTCGGGGTCAGCGGCACGGTACTGATCGCAACCGAGCAGGTTGAGCCGTCCGTGGTCCGGTCGGCGAGAAACTTGCAACAGGTTGATACCACGCCCGCGGCGCTCCTGAATGTCGCGGATGTCATGGCTCATCGGACCCTGCTGATGACCGTGGGGGCGGTGCGGAAGGCTGAGCAATTGTGGAAGCCAGTGAAGGCGGGCGAAGCTGCCGCCGAGTCAGGCAAGGGACGTTGAGGAGGTAGCGATGCACCCGTACGAAGTATTGCGACGTCCCTTGATCACCGAGAAGGCGACCGCGCTCAAAGAGCAACGCAAGTATATGTTCGAGGTTGCCGACAGTGCGGGCAAGCAGCAGATCAGACAGGCAGTCGAGCTGGCGTTCAGCGTGATAGTGACTGGAGTGAACGTGGTGAGGTTGCCCGGCAAAGTGAAACGTGTCGGCAAGCGACGGCTGACGACACCTTCATTGAAGAAGGCGATCGTCACCCTGGCTCCCGGGAATAAGATTGAATTCTTCGAGGGTGTGTAAAGACCTATGGGTTCGGTAATTAAGAAACGCCGCAAGAAGATGAGCCGACATAAGTATCGCAAGCTGCTCAAGGCCAGCCGCTGGCAGCGAAGACACAAGTAGGCAGCGAGGTAACGAGCTTGGCGACTAAGACATATCGTCCTACATCACCTGCCAGACGACACCAGGTTGCCCTGGCTGACGAGGGCCTGAGCCGGAAAGAGCCGGAAAAGTCTCTCATCGTCCAGAAACGTGGCCGGTCCGGACGAAACAACCAGGGCAAGGTGACGGTGCGGCACCGTGGCGGCGGCGTGAAGCGCATGCTGCGGAACGTGGACTTCAAGCGAGATAAGGTCGATGTGGCCGGGAAAGTCTTGGCGCTAGAGTACGACCCGGGCCGCTCCGCGCGGCTGGCGTTGGTCGAGTATCCTGATGGCGAAAAACGCTATATCCTGGCGCCGGTTGGGCTGACCACGGGCGACATGATCATGAGCGGTGCGACTGCGGAGATAAAAGTGGGGAACACCCTCCCTATGAGGAATATCCCCGTGGGTACGACAATCCACAACCTTGAGCTTGAGGCGGGAAGAGGGGCGCAGATTGTTAGAAGCGCAGGCGTCGGCGCCCAACTGATGAGCAGGGAAGAATCATATTGCGTGGTGCGCTTGCCTTCCGG
>JACPRR010000207.1 GCA_016189825.1 Chloroflexota bacterium | reverse complement strand
GTGTCCCTCGCCAACTAAAGTAAGGGATGGAGGCCGGCCGGCCTCCATCCCGGGCTTCTCTCTCGCGTCAAGGCTTCCGCGGACTCCTGCCGTCAGCGGTCCTTCCTGCGCGGGCTACTTCGTCGCCGGCCTGTGCTTGACCGATTCAGCATAGACCGGCAGCTCGGTCACGGGCATTGGCATTAAGTCCACGCCGGGACCGAGGCCGGCGACGCTGGGGACGCCACCGAACTGAATGGACACATAGGCATCGGAGATTGTTTTGGCGACTTGGGCGATCATTGCCTTCCGCTTCGCCGCATCAGTTTCTCCGGCAGCAGCCGCTATCGTTTTCTCCACATCCGGAAACGCTTTTTGGAGCATCGTCTTCGAGCCTGAGGTGCCAACCCAGGTGTTCAGTATCTCCGGGGCGGACGCGCGCCCGCTCACCTTCATCCCGCCTGCCGCGCCAACCAGCCGTGTCGACTTCAATGTATTGGTATCAACGGTTACCGCCGACCACGTGGTAGGAATTATCTCGGTCTTTATGCCGACCTTCGCCAGGTAGCTGGCGGAAATCTCGATTAGCTTGGGCAGGTAGGGGGCCCCGCTCGCCGTGTAAGAGTACAGCTTCACGGTGGGTGAAGCGAATTTCTCCGGGTAGCCGATCTCCTTCAATAGACGTTTGGACTCCTCCGGATCATAGCGGTTGTAGACCTTGGCGGACTGGTCGGCCCAGTAGGCTGCATCAATGTCTACCGCCTCCGGCACCAGGAATCCGGGGAGCGGCGGGCTGGCCTCGCCGTAGAAAACCGTGTTCTTGATCTCGTCCCGGTTTATCGCGTACGAAAGCGCCTGCCGGAACTTGATGTTACCCATGGGCAGCGCTGCCGATTCAGGCACATAGGCGCCCCACAGGAGGATACAGGACTGGGCATAGACAAGGTTGACTGTCCTGAAGCCTGCCTGTTTCAACTCCCTGCCGCTCTCAAGGCCAGAATCTATTATCTCCGCCGTCCCGGTCTTGAGCATGGCAACTCTGGTCGCCTCCTCCGGGATGAGCATCTGTGTCAGGGTCCGGAATGCAGGGACCTGGCGCCAGTGCTTGTCCAGCGCCTGGTATTCGATGAAATCCCCGGGGGCATAGCGGGAGAACTTGAACGGGCCGCTGCCCATCGGGTTTTTCTTAAAGTAGTCGATACCGTTTTTTTCAATGTAGCTCTTGGGCAGCACCCACCCCATGGCCGGATAATAGAAGCTCAGATAGTAAGGCAGGAAAACCTGGATTCCTTTCGTATAGGCGCGGACCGTGTAGTTGTCAACGACTTCAACACGGGCAAGCCCGTTCCTCAGATACGATTGACCAGCGTCCTTCGCCATGTACTGTTCGAAGCTGAACTTCACATCCGCAGCGGTGAGGTCGCTCCCATCCTGGAACTTGATCCCCTTGTGGACCCGGAAGGTCCAGGACAAGCCGTCAGTCGCCATCTCCCAGCTATCCGCCACACCCGGGGCCAGCTTCGTGCCATCCAGTCTGAGAAGCGAATCAACGATCGGAGAGACCATTTGCAACCCTTCGCTTGCGCCTCCTGTAACCGGGTTGAGAGTCTCGATATCGAAGGATGCGACGGCAATCCTGAGGTTCCCATAAGGCCCTGTCGGCGCCGCCGGCGCCGGGACCGAGGTGGTCGCAACTGAAGGCCTGGCTGTAGTTGGCGCAACTGAGGTCGCGGCCGGCTTAGTCACCGGCGCGCTCGATGTCGTGGTGCTGCCTGCAGGCGTCGCCTTAGCGCACGCACCCCCCAGCGAAACAGCGGCGGCTAGCCCCAGCACCCCCAGAATCCTGGCTAGCATCAGACTCCTCATGATACTCCTCCCTTTGCCTCTCTTTGTGGGCCGCGCATAGCAGTTCCCCGCCTCGAAAGCAACCCGTCATACACTTCACGGCACGATAGAAGTGGCTTGAGATGTCAACGACCGCAGGACGGCAGCAATTGTGAACCCTTTGCGTCGAAAAGTCAATCCCCTGGCATCGGCCCCAGGTCCTCCGCGGCCCTGTCCAGCAGGTCATGCCATTTCGCCGGCAACTTGATCTCGGCACTGGTCGCTGAATAGGGACCGAAACCCATCCTCATCCAGTAGCCATGCGTGCGCGCCGCTCCCCCGGCAACTACTATGCGTATGTTCTTGGGACTTGCCGCCAGCGGCCATGGCTCGCCGGGCGCCACAAAGGCGTCCACGCCGTAGTTCACCGCGCGCCTGTAGATGTCAGGAGCGAAGGACTTTATCCTGGACACCGGAATCTTCGAATTCTCCCACAGGTAGGCCTTCACCTTTGCCTTGGACCAGCCCAAGGCAGATAGGTCCCGGGCTGTCTCGCGGGGCATGAGGGCTACTCCCGGCGAGCTTTCAGCAGAGTAGCTGGTGAATACCGACGCGAAATCACTGCTCATGATTGCGGCGTATCTGTCCAGCATCAACTGCACTTGCTCCCTGGTGGAGGCGAACGTGTCCCATTGATCGCAGTAGGTGCCTACAACGTGCATGGTGACAACGTTGCTCCCTGCCGTGAAACCCCGTTCCACGCTCACTGGCTCCCAGTCCGCAGGGAGACCGTCCTCGTCTTCGGCAAAAACAACATTGGTATATCTGGCCGGCCCTCCATATACCGACATGGTCCCTGACCCAGGGACAGCGCCACCGATGTCTTGTTGGATCAG
>JACPRR010000206.1 GCA_016189825.1 Chloroflexota bacterium | reverse complement strand
TCTTGCTAGGATTCCCGCTTCCGCGGGAATGACGCAAGGACAGCGGCGACTTCATTGGATTCATAGGGCAGCCCTCTGACTGCGTGCCGCGGCTCCCAAGGACAGAGTTGGCCGGACACCCGTTCCTGTTTTCGCGAGCCGGGATTCCCTACTTGCTGCCGGCCTTCACGGTGTACAGGCCCTCGTCGAAGTTCTTGTAATCAAGGTAGTCGGCGGGCGCATAGGACTCGCTCTTCGCGAACCTGGCGGGATCGTAGTCGGCGATCTTTAGCGCCTTGCGCTTGGCGTCGATGTGGGCCAGGCTCTTCTCGAGGATCTTCCTCCAGTCGGGCTCGAACTCGAGCTTGCCCCCCACCTTGGCCTCCCAACCCTTGCTGAGGAATTCGGTGACTGCGGCCGATGCCTTGACCGGCGAGCCCACTCCGAAGAGGACGTAGCACCCTGAGGCCACGGCGTAAGCGCCGATGGTGAGGGCCTTCTCGGACATCCACTCTGGCGCGATTCCCACCGCGGGCAGGTCGCTGATGTCCTCGCCGAGCCCGCCCTCGGTGGCCATCTGTGTCAGCACGGTGAGTATGCGCGAGTTGTCAATGCACGAACCCATGTGAAGCACGGGCGGGATGCCGATAGCCTGGCACACCTCTTTGAGCCCGGGTCCGGCGTACTCCATGACCTCTGGCGTGAGCAGGCCGTGCTTGGCGTACGCCACAGCCGCGCATCCCGTAGAGACCACCAGTACATCATTCTTGATAAGTTCCTTGACCAGGTTGATATGGCCTTCGTCGTGTGTCGTGCCCGGGTTGTTGCAGCCGACGATGGCCGCGGCGCCCCGGATCCTGCCAGCGATAACCGCGTCGTTGAGCGGCCGGAAGGACTGCCGGTATACGCCGCCCTGCATGTAGGCGATGTACTCGTGAGAGAAGCCGACGACCATGCGGTCCATGAAATCAGGTATGTGCACGCCCTTGCGGTTGGGATAGTTGTCGATGGCCATGCGCACGATCTGCTTGGCAATATCCATGCCGTGGTGCTCTTCGAAGGGGATGTGAGTCGCGCCCGTTATCTTCACCTTTGGCGACGTGGTGATTATCCTGGTATGGGTGCGTTCCGCGGCTGCCTGTATCGCCTGCATCACACACTGATAGTCGACCACCATCGCCTCTATGGCGCCGGTAGCGATTGTCAGCTCCTGCTGCAGGAAGTTCCCGGCGATAGGTACGCCGTGCCTGAGCAACAGCTCGTTTCCGCTGCAGCACATGCCCATGATGTTTATGCCTTTCGCGCCCTTCGACCTTGCGTAGTCGAGCATCTCCGGATCGGAAACGACCGCCACGATGAGCTCGGCGAGGGTCGGCTCGTGGCCGTGAATGATGATATTCACCTCGTCCGGCCGGATGACGCCGAAGTTGGACGTCGAGGCGATGGGCGCCGGGGTGCCAAAGAGGATGTCGCTAATGTCGGTCCCGAGCATGGAGCCGCCCCACCCGTCGGTGAGAGAGCAGGTGAGGGCATGCATCAACAGGTGCTCGTAGTCCTGGTCACAGCCCATGCAGGTCCGATGCATAGCTTCGGCGATCTCGCGGTCGATGCCGCGGGGGGCGATGCCAAGCTTGCGCCAGATCTCCTGCCTCTTGGGGGGAGCGCGTTTCAGGTTTACCAGCTCGCCTTCCTGTCTGCCGAAATCCGACAGGGCAACATTGGCCACGTCTCTCGCGATATCTTCCTTGCTTCGTTCGCCGACCTCGACGCCGAGATAGCCGGCAACCCGTCTCAGCTTGGTCTCGTCCTTGATTTCCAACCCGGGCGCCTTACCCTCGGCCACAGCAAGGAGCGTCTGTGCTATCGAGCGTCCGTGGTCGCTGTGCGCCGCCGCGCCCCCGGCGATGGCCCTGGTGAGGTTCCTCGCGGTGATAGTATCTATTGTGGCGCCGCAGATGCCGACGGTCGTCTTGCCGACGAGACGGCAAGGCCCCATGAAGCAGTGCTTGCAGCACGCCCCCTCACGCCCGATCGGGCAGGGCTTCGTCACCTCAGCTCTGTCGAAGGGGGTAGATATCTGTTGTTCCCTGGCCCGCTCCAGCATCTCCATGACTGAAGGGTCCACGGTCCTGCGTTTTTCCATTGTCGGTGTTTCCTGCCTTTCCACTGGGTATGGCACGCGAGCGCCACGAGGGATGTTACGGACAAAATATTTTACGGTCGCTATCTGGGCAAGTCAAATATGAAGAAGTCCCGTCAGATACGAGTCTAGAAGCTGTCTCCTATCTGGAACGGACCGCGCTTCCGGCGAAAAGATCTCCCTCAGCTTTGGGCTCAGATACGCGCAGATACTTGACACCATGTATATAATACGAATATAGGTACGGGCCAAATACAAAACAGCTTTGGTCTGAATATGAGATGAAAGGAGGTGATCCAGAATGCAGGCATATTGCTTCAAGGACAGGCAGAAGGTTGAGATCAAGAGCCCGAAGAATGTCACCCTGAAGAACGGAAGGCCGGCCATCACGGGGACGTGCCCGAAGTGCGGCACGAAGGTGTTCCGTATCGGCAAGGCCTAGATCTGGTGATGGACCAGGTCCCATTGGACTGTGCTTGGCTAGAGCATGAGGCGCCTGGAGCAGCTCTCGCCTGGTGTCTGGTGGCGTCGCTCACTTTTTGGCGAGCGAGCGGCGCAGCCGGTCCAGGAGGAGAGCGGGGTTCTTCTCGAGAGTGCCGGACAACTGGCTAGCCGCGATGCCAGCGGCACGGGCGGTCGCGGCGATAAGCTCGTGGTCCAAGAGGTCTTCTGGGTCATGCGCGTCCGAGTTAACCAGTGTCAGGGCTCCTGACTGGATGGCTGCTCTGGCGACTTCGGCATTGGGGCCACGGTGGCTCTTCCTCGTGGTGATTTCGATGAACACGCCGTTCTTCGATGCTGAAGAGGCTTCTTCGAGGCTGAGTGTGCCAGGGTGGGCCAGAATGTCTACGAACGGGCACTGGACGGCAGCCAGATTTGTGCCTCGGACTACAGGCTCAGAGAGAGTCTCGCCGTGGACTATTACGAGCGAAGCACCTAGCTCCTTGGCCCTGCGGGCGAGGTCATGGATAGCCGCGGGCGGTATGTGGGTAAGCTCCACGCCGGGGATAGCCATGATATCCCAATATGCTCTGGCCAGGGCACAGTCGTGCGGAATTTCGGATATGACCCGGGCCAGGGAGCCGGCGCCAACGTGGTCCGTGATGGCCACCGCGCCGTAGCCGGCGACGGAGGCCCGGCGAATGAGCTCCATGGCGGAGAGACTGCCGTCGCTGAGGAAGGTGTGGGTGTGAAAGTCGTAGATCATGTGTTCCTTTCCGAGGGCGTGGACGAACGGCCGGCAGCCTAGTTTCCAGGGGATTTTCCAACCGCCTTCAGACGGAGTAGAATGTTCGTCGCGATTTTGGAAACATTAGCACATGACCGCCTTGTGAGACAAGGCGAGTGGACTGGTTAGCTGTG
>JACPRR010000204.1 GCA_016189825.1 Chloroflexota bacterium | reverse complement strand
ATAATGGACCGCTCCCTGGAGCTACCTGTCACCGTTATCTCCCCGGTTGCAAACGCACTCGCCCACACCTTCGAAGTGAGGATCGCAGTGGGGCCGGGCGCCACCGGCCTGAAGCCAGGGATGTCGGCTCGCGTCGCCGTGCCGACGAGCAGGGAGAATGTAGTTCTTGTGCCGAGGGCAGCGGCCGTGCTGCAGAGCGGGCAATACGCCGTATGGGTGGTAGCAGACGGTGTCGCACATGTGCGACAGGCTTCTGTTGGCCTGATGGATGGCCGGAACGTCGAGATCAGGAGTGGTATCCAGGCCAATGAGCAAGTGGTTACTTCGCCTCAGGGCCAGCTCAGGGAGGGCCTGGGAGTGACGGTCCGACAGCCCGGGGCGACACCTGGGGGAACGCCTGCCGGGACCAGGCGAGCCACGCCCTAGCGGGAGGACACGATGAGCATAACTCAGATTGCCGTCAGACGGCCGCTGACAACGGCGATGTTCATCCTGGCCCTGGTGCTGTTGGGAGGACTGGCGTATACACGCCTCCAGGTGGCGCGTTTTCCCAGGAGCAACTTCCCCAATATGAGCATATCGGTGGGCTATCCGGGAGCTTCAGCCCAGGATGTCGACCAGCTCGTAGCCGTACCGATAGCCAGGGCGATGAACGGTCTGCCGGGGGTTACCGGCGTCTCGTCGACTTCGCGGGAAGGGAACGCCAGTATCCAATTGTCGCTTGCGGACAACTCCAATGTGGACCAACTGACCGGGGACATCCAGCGGAGGCTGGCCTCGATGGCGGGAAGGCTTCCCGCCGATATCTCTCCGCCAAGCATAATCAGGGCCGACAACGCGTCCTTTCCCATAATGAACGTTGCCCTTTCCGGTGGCAATGCTTCGCTGGGACAGCTCTACGACCTGGCAGTCAATAACATAGCGCCTGCGCTTCAGTCCACGCCCGGGGTCGCCCAGGTAAATGTCGTGGGCGGGCTGCAGTCGCAGGTCCAGATCCTGGTTGACCCAACGGCGCTGGACGCCTACGGCATCACCCTGCAGCAGGTCCAGAGCGCCCTGACACAGGACAACGTAAGCACTCCCGGTGGCACTATCCATCAGGGGACCAACAACTTCGAAGTGCGCGTCTCCTCCAGGGTGACGTCAATAGACCAATACAACAACATTGTGGTCCGGTCCGGGGCTTCCGGCATCGTCTACCTGCGCAACGTAGCAACTGTCCTGGATACCTATGCCCCGCAGCAGTCTATCCAGCGCATAAACGGAGCGCAGTCGGTGGGCTTTTCCGTCGTTCAGCAGGGAGATGCCAACACCATAGACACCGTGGCGGCAGTGAAGGCGCAGTTGGACCGCTACCAGAGAACGTTGCCGCCAGGGGTCAAGTTCACGATAACCAACGATGCCAGCCGGTTCACCAAGGGGGCCATCGGCGCCGTGCAGCGCGACCTTCTGCTCGCAGTGCTTATCTGCGGGGTGGTCCTCCTGCTGTTCCTTCATGCCTGGCGCAACACGGTTATCGTGCTTCTCGCCATTCCCACCTCCATGGTCTCGACGTTCTTCATCATGTACCTGCTTCATTTCACCCTGGACACTATCTCGCTCATGGCGCTGGCATTGCTCGTCGGGATCCTGGTAGACGACTCCATCGTTGTTCTTGAGAACATCCACCGTCACCGTCAGTTGGGCGAGGAGCCCCTGCTCGCCGCGGTTAACGGGAGGAACGAAATCGGCCTGGCCGCTCTCGCCATCACGCTGACAGACATCGTGGTGTACGTTCCGCTCACCTTCATGAGGGGCTCCCTGGGGACCATGTTCACTGAATTCGGGCTCGTTGTCGTGGCGGCCACGCTCTTCTCTCTGTTCGTTTCCTTCACCCTCACGCCGATGCTGGCCGCGCACTGGCTCCGACCGGAGACCGTGGACAGGGTAAATGAGGCAGCGAGAAAAGGGCTGTTGCGGCCATTCCGGCGTTTCGGCGCAACCTGGGACGGCGGACTCGAAACGGTCAAACAAACGTACCGGCATTCCCTTTCCTGGAGTCTCCGGCACCGCCCCGCCATGGTGCTCTTGGCGTTAGCGGTCTTCGCTGCGGTCATTGCGTTCATCCCGTTGAACATCTTGAGCAAGGAGTACGCCCCCACCGAGGATGACAGCCAGTTTTCCCTCCAGGTACAGATGCCGCCAGGGACAGACCTCGATGCTACGAATCAGGCAGTCTTGCAGCTTGAAGACGAGCTGGCCCAAATCCCCGAAGTGGAAGACATGTTCACCTCGGTCGGAGGATTCGGCGGGACCAACGGCTCGATAAGCGTGCAATTGGTTGACAAGAGTCGACGCTCGCGCTCAACTCTTGAGATTCTGGCGGAGGCGCGCTCTCTTGGGAGGAGTATTCCGGGGATAACCGTTACCGGGAACGTGCAGAGCCCTCTCGGCGGCGGAGGCAACCCGATCAATGTCCGTATCACTGGCAGCGATGGCGCGCAGCTTGACAGCATAGCGACTTCCGTCCTGGCGATACTGCAAAAGACGCCGGGCGTTACCGACGCCAAGCTGGGCCAGCCCCCTGGAATACCGGAGCTGCAAGCCACCGTTGACCGCTCGCGCATGGCCCCGCTCGGGATCTCTTCTTCCGCCGTGGCCAGCACGGTGCGCACCGCCATTTCAGGGTCGATGGTCACGTACTTCGATAGGCCGGATGGCACCCAGGCGCCCGTTATCGTCAGGCTCGCCGGGGCCAATGCGATAACGCCTGCCCAATTCGGTTCCCTGCCGGTCTATGCCCCCGCGCTGGGCAAGACCGTGCGTTTGGACCAGATCGCCTCTTTCCAGTCTGTCGCCGGCCCCAGCCAGATCAACCGCTCCGGCCAGCTCCTCAGCCAGACGGTAAACGCAGGTATCACCGGCCGCGTCCTCGGGGATGTGGCGGCCGACGTCCAGGCCGAGCTTAAGACCCTGACCTTGCCGCCGGGATACCGGGTGTCGTTCACCGGGCAGGTAGATAGACTCAACCAGGCTTTCGGAAGTCTCCTCCAGATGCTTGCCATCTCGATCATACTGGTTTTCATGCTCCTTGCCGCGCTGTTCGAGAATCTGCTCCAGCCCCTCGCGATAATGGTTTCGCTTCCCCTGGCCCTGGTCGGAGCTTTCGGCGGCCTGGCGCTTACCGGGAACACGCTCAACATCTTTTCCATGATCGGCATCATCATGCTCATGGGACTGGTGGCCAAGAATGCGATACTGCTCATCGACTACACGAATACCCTGCGAAAACGAAACGTTCCTCGAAACGAGGCCATCGTGGAGGCCGGGGAAGTCCGCCTCAGGCCGATACTGATGACGACGGCCACAGTCGTGTTCGCCATGGTCCCGCTCGCCCTCAAGCTTGAGGCCGGAGCCGAGTCGAGGGCGCCCATAGCCGTCGTGCTCATCGGAGGGGTGACCAGCTCATTGGTCCTTACCCTGGTCATCGTGCCCGTGGCCTACACTGTCCTCGAAGACATCCCGGTCTGGCTGCGTCGCTTGGCCTTTGCGTTGCGAAGGGCCCCGAAGGCCATGAAGTCTTCGCTGCCGCGGCCCGCGGTGGCCGAAGTCGAGACAAGACCCGAGCCCGGACCTGCCGCCGCGCCCGAAAGGTTTCAGCCCCGGCGCGCGGTAGCCCCTGACCCCGAAGCGTGAGCGTTCTCAATGTCGCGGGCCGTCCGGCCTCCTGTTGACAGCGGCCGGGGCCGCCGCTACCATTCACGTCATGGCAGGGACGCCCCACGCAGGACAGAGCCGGCCGCGCAACCACTCCGCAACCCCGGCGGACGCAGCGGAAAGCGGCCTCTCCCTGGTCAACCCGGCCTGGCTGCTTATCGGCTTTACCCTGGCGACGATCGCGGCTGGCACGGCGCTTCTCGCCCTCCCCATCTCAGCCTCTTCTGGCGGCGCATCCTTGCTCGACGCCCTGTTCACGGCGACATCCGCGGCGACAACCACCGGTCTTGTCGTGGTCGACACGCCAACTTTCTGGAGCTACACCGGCCACAATGTGGTAATGTGGCTGGTCATCGCCGGCGGCGCCGGGTCGCTCATCGGGTCGACCATGCTCCTGCTCCTCATCGCCTCACGGGTGGCCGATGAAGACCGCTTCCTGCTCAAAGAGTTCACCGGCGTGCAGAGTCCCCGCGGCATGGTCCTGCTCATCACAGGGATACTCGTCTACGCCTTCCTGGTACAGTGGGGAGGCTCCTACGTCATGGCCCGCGAGCTATCGGCAACTATGCCAGAAGGGGTGGCGGGCTGGTTCGCCCGCTTCCACGCCGTAACCGCGTTCAATAACGCGGGTTTCGATATCATGGACATGGGTAAGAACACGCCGCCTGCCATGGTCCAGCTCTTGCTTACCTCCCTCAGCCTCCTCGGCGCCGTCGGGTTCATCGTCGTCATCGACCTGTTCAAGGGCATAACGCGGCGACACCTGGCCCT
>JACPRR010000203.1 GCA_016189825.1 Chloroflexota bacterium | reverse complement strand
GAGCATGGCCTCCTTCTCGCCAGGGGTGTACACGAGCGGCTCCACATCGATGCCGCGATTGAAGGCTTCAGATTTGGAAACGAGCCCTTCTTGGGCTTACTGGTGTCAAGATAGTCCAGGGCAGAATGTGTCGCCCAGAACTCCCGCTCCTGGTCTTCATCCTTGAAACGCGGAAGCTTCATTCTTGTGAGTTTCATAGTATTCCCTCTCTCTGCGGTCCATATCTCGTGGACCGCTGCGCATGGAGCGAGGTCCCCTGCCTATCCGGCCGGGATCTTCCGCGGCCGTATCTTCTCCAGTTCCCGGGACTCCTCTTGCTGCGCAAGGTACAGGTCCCATCGCAATTGGAGGTTCATCCAGAACCCGGCCGAGACGCCGAAGAACTTCGCCAGTCGCAACGCCGTGCTCGGCGTCATCCCCCTGCGCCCATTGATGATCTCATTGATCCGCTGGTAGGGAACGCCGATTGCCTCGGAGAGTGCCCGTTGCGTGAGACCCATTGGAGCGAGGAACTCTTCAAGCAGCATCTCGCCTGGATGAGTTGGCGCCCTGTTAGTGGGTATTCGAACCATTCCTATGCCTCCAGTCCTTGGCGGTTGCCGATCGAATGACATGTCTTGCGAGCCATACGACGGTGAGCACGCAAGCAAGCACTAGCGTTTCTACTTAGGCCTCATGTAAATAGCAGCCGGGCCGCCGCGACTCTTTTCTTCCCTGATTTCGAACATGTCGGCATAAGACTTGATTAACTGAGAGAGTTGCTTGTGGCCATAGCTCCTGGCATCAAAGCTTGGGTCCAATTGGCGCAACTGGCTTCCGACAGCTCCTAAGAAGGCCCATCCGTCATCCCCTTCCGACATATCAAAAGCTTTCCTTAGCAAGGGCAATGGGTCCGGAGTCTTGCTCTTTTCGGCGGCCTTCTGCTTTGAGGGCTTGGCCGCCTGCTTCGCCTCGGCTTCAGAACTCAGGTTTTCAGTGAAGGTGAAAACCTCGCACGCATTGACGAACGCCTTTGGTGTATCCCTCCGCCCTATCCCCATGACAAAAAAACCTTCCTCTCTGATGCGCGTCGCCAGCCGGGTGTAGTCGCTGTCACTCGACACCAGGCAGAAACCGCTCACAACCTTCTCGTAAAGAATGTCCATGGCATCAATAATCATTGCGCTGTCGGTAGAGTTCTTGCCGACCGTGAACCGAAATTGTTGAACAGGCTGAATGGCATGAAGACTGAGAGATTCCTTCCAGCTATTCATGTTGGTGGTAGTCCAATCGCCGTATATCCTGCGGATGTTCACGATTCCGTACCTGCCCGCCTCCGCTATCATCTTCTCCAGCAACGACGCCTTGGCGTTATCCCCATCGATCAACATGGCGATCCGCTTGTCCGTGCCTACGAACGTTGGTAAGGCCATCTTATGCTCCTCTTTTGGATTGCCTCATCGACAGGCTGCACTGCTGTAGTCACCTCGTCGGAAAGGCGGAATTTGTTCGAAAGGACAAGCGCAGCGATGAAGACGTTGGTATCAAACACGGCGATCATGATATGGAACGAAACACATCCTCTTCGCTGATAATGCCCGCCTCTTTCGCCTGGGGGCCAAGCTTCCGCTGCACCGCTCTTAGCTTTGTTTCCCAGATGAACAATGACAGCGATTCCTTTACGATGTCACTTTTGCTCCGGCCGGTGCTCCTGGCGAGTTCTTCGAGCTCTGTCGAGATCTCCTCTGGAATGCTGACGGATAATACAGTCCTCATCGCGCACACCCTCCTGTATTACAATACCTCACAACACGAGAGCGCGTAAACCTCCCGCAATAATATGGGCGCCCGCGTGTCCGGCACGACCCTCGTCCTCAAGCAGGAAGCTTACCCCGGCGTCAGCGGGACGAGCAGCGCCCGTTCCACGTCGTGGACGAATCCGGCCGTCGACGTTTTCCAGATCGAATACGGTCCTGATCAACGAGTCGACCACCCGTCGCCATCACGTTTCAGACAGTCCTTGACCATGGCAGGGACGTCCTTAATGCAGATAGGGTATCGTCTTGCGCCAGCATCGCCCGTCTTAAACAAGCTCCGGATGGTTTTCTTTGAGCCATACAGCAACCGTGTCGCGAAGCTCCTTCGCCAGGGCAACCATCTTCCTGGTCTCTTCTTCAGAAACCGTGCCGACCCGTTCGTAGTCGGCGATGTTCCGCTTCCTGCGGAAAGCATTGAGTTGGTCAACAATCCTGGCATCGAGTTTCATGGTAAGCGCGAGCGATCGGATACTCCAGTAGTGATGACCCTCCTGTTGTGCCCTGTAGCCGCTGGCAGCTAGAGCCAAAGTCGCTACCAGCAAGGCAGCGCTGTAAGCAACGGCAAACCGCCTGTCTGCGCTCAACCCTCTTAGCTGGGAATCCGCCAGGTCGCGGTCTACGGCCTTCAGAAGGTCAGCGATTTCGCGCCTACTCGCCTTGTGAGCCCTTATGTATCCGCTTTCCAACCAGTTTTGCAAGCTCACCTTCATGACCAATCAGGAAGACCTTCTGGTCCTCGATCACGGTCTTAAGGAAGTGAACGTCTTCATCCACTTTCCTCTCGAATTCGGCAACCGGGTAGACAACAGGGTTGACCTCGCGCCTCAACGTCTCTTCCGCCGCAGAAAGAAGCGAGATCACCTCTTCAAACGACACCTCCCCGACCACCAGCACATCAATGTCACTGCGTCGACTCTCCTGGCCGCTTGCGAACGAGCCGAATATGAAAGCTACTCTTATCCGCTGCTGCGCCGGCGCCAGCGCTGAGCGCAGAACGTCCGCCACTCCTGCAGTCTTCACAATTAGCCCGTGCAGCTCATCGAAAACGGGGCTTTCCCGGTTGGCCTGATAGTATTTTTGTTTCCCTTCTGTAGTCACAGTCAGGATACCGGTCTTTTCCAGGCGAGCCAGCTCGCGGCTCACGTTCGTGGAATCTTCGCTCACCAGCGATGTAAGCTGGCGGACATAATAGCGCTCATCGGGATGGCTGAACAACCATCCCAGAACTTTCGCCCTTATCTTGGACCCAAGAAGTGTTTCCAGCATAGCGCTGATTGCAGTGTGTTCTACTGCTATTGCAGTATATCATACTGCATCGTCGATTGCGGGCGAGACCGTTTCGCGCCCGGGAGCGCTTACCCCGGCGTCAGCGGGACGAGCAGCGCCTTTTCGACGTCATCAACGTTTTCCAGGTGGAGCAGGATCTTGATCAGCGAGTCGACCACCGCATCGCCCAGCCGGTAGGCTGAGTAGGCGGCGCACCTCCTGAACTTGTCCGCCAGGTCGGCCTCGGTGAAGGGATTCCGCGGATGGCCTTTGACGTACTCGTATTGTCCGGAGTACCGCCTGCCATCCTTGAGCGCAGTGGTGACGCGCGCGGCAAACGGAGCGAGGTCCCTGTCCTCCCTCACCGTGGTGCGGGAGATCAACGCCCTCAGCTCCGGGCGGGCCATCGACTCCGGGGTGTACGAGTCCAGGAAGAGGCTGCCGTCAAAGGCAGCGGCGGCGACGGCGTAGGGCAGGCTGAACTGGCACTCGGGCACCGTCCGCGGGTCCCAGCGCACCTCCCTGGGGATGCACACCGTGTTCCAAATATGTGTGGAGGCATCGACATGGATGCTGGCGATGTCCCCGGCGCCAAACCCGCGCTCCGCCTCCTGCTCCAATATGCCCCCGACCGAGGTGTGGGTGCACTTGCACGAGCAGAAAGGCTTCATCATGGTGCCCGCCATTTCCCAGGTCTCCCCCAGGTCCCTGGTGAGGGCCGCGGGCTCGGTCTCCCACTTGGCGAACTCAAGATAGCCACCGGGGCCGACAAGGACCTCGTGCCGGGGCCCAGTGATGCCCCTCCGGGCCAGCAGGCACGCGGTTATGGCATCCTGGCACACGAAGCCATGGTGCACGCGCACCATCAGCGTGGCGGGCTTGTACATCACCAGGTCATGGGGCTGCGTCTTCTCGCGCGCAATTCCCTCGGCATTCTCCAGGTCTTCCTGGCCCATGCCCAGCAGTTTGCCCACGGCGGCCACAGGGCCGAATATGTAGTGGCCGCGCCCCCGGCCGCTGGTTATGCCCCGGATCCGCTTGAAGGCGATCCCGATGCGGATGAGCACCTCCTGGCCGACGACGAATGCGGTGATAAGCTCCTTGCCCGTCACCTGCTTCTTCAGCCCGGTCGCGGCAAGCAGCGCGGGCAGCGTGTACTCGGCGGAATGGCCGGCCTCTTCGTGGCAATCGCCAAGGTCCATGGCCCGCGCCATGGG
>JACPRR010000218.1 GCA_016189825.1 Chloroflexota bacterium | reverse complement strand
TCCGCAGGGAGACCGTCCTCGTCTTCGGCAAAAACAACATTGGTATATCTGGCCGGCCCTCCATATACCGACATGGTCCCTGACCCAGGGACAGCGCCACCGATGTCTTGTTGGATCAGCCGTATGGCACGCCCAATGCAGCCCCCGGCATGGTGCGCCGGGTCCGGCCCCAGGCAGCCGTGCCTCGAATTGAGGCGGATCTGTTTGCCTATCGGCCCGTTCACAATAACGGCCGGGCATACGTTTGCGGTGGTTGCCTGCCACTTTGACGCCCGTTGCTTTGGGTCCACGAAGGCCTGTATAGCGGCGATCAGCACCGGCATATACTCAGGGCGGCCACCCGTCATTGCCAGGCTGACGGCGAGCGATTCGACCGTAGCTACCCTGGCTATGGGCGGGATTACTCCCACCACTGTGTCTCGGGAGAGGTCTGTCCCTGTCAACAGCCAGTTGACACGCTCCTCTGTCGCCGGCACTATGGGCAGCCCGTCCCCCCACTTATTCCTCAGAAAAGCGAGGTTCATCTTGGTGACTGCGTCGTCATAATCTTTCCCTTCGATATTCACCCGCGGCGGCGCCTCCGCCGCCCTCCCTGTGACCCGCGGCTGCCATCCAGTCAGTCCATCGATCAGCTTGTCTATGTTCTTCTCAAGTGGGGTCAGGTCGCTGCCCGGCACGAACATGTCCAGCGGGAATTCGTACAAAGCCGCATCCGGGGCGAATCCCTCACCCAGGAACTGGTTCCTCACCACTGTCGCAAATCCGCTGCGTGTCACCGAGAAGGTAGGTATTCCCCTCTTCTCAGCCCTCGCCATGGCACGGCCGACGGCCGTGGAGCACCCACCTCAGCCCGCATTGCCCCCAATGACCGCGTCGCACCCCCTGGCCACTACCATGTTGGTGACGCCATCAACATCCATGGCGTCATCGATCTTATGCGACCCGATGGGGAAATCGCTGTAGGGTATGAACCTGATGTCGGGGAATCGCTTTTTCAGTAGCTCTCGGATCAAGGGGAACGTCCTGGGGCCTTCGAAGGCGTCGTTCCATAGCTCGCAGATGGTTTTCCCCTTCAAGTCCGCCAGGCGCGGCGCATGGCTTTGTAGCTTGGCGGCCTGCGCCGACCCGGTCGGATTGAACACAGTTAGCGTTACCATTTTGTCCTCCTGGAAATAATCAAGATCCCGTCGTTGCGGGGGCTTGGGCTAAGAGGGGCTAAGAGAATAATGCAGTCAGTCACCATACGTCAGAAGCACTGTTCCGCCCTGGCGATGATGTCATCCTGCACCTCCGGAGACAGGTCCACGAAGTAGGCGCTGTAGCCCGCTACTCTCACTAGAAGGTCCTTATGCTGCTCAGGATGCTTCTTCGCCTCGAGAAGTACGTCCTGCCCCATGAGGTTGAACTGGATGTGGTGGCCGCCACGATTGAAGTGGGTTTTGATCAAGGCAATGAGTTTTTGGAGCCCCTCTTCGCCCTGCATCGAAGAGGCGGAAATCTTCATATTGAACAGCGAATTGCGACCGACTTCCGTATGGTTCACCTTGGTAGCCGACTTGATTACCGCGGTCGGACCATTGACGTCCATCCCGCGCATCGGAGAAAGGCTGCCGTCAGCCAGGGGTTCCCACGCCTTCCTGCCGTCAGGCAGGGCCCCAACCGTCTTGCCGTAGTAGAGGTGCTGGGTGACCCCCCCTCGTCCTGTGCTCGTGTTTGTCCCCAGGACGTTCATCTCCTCGACCATCCGGCGCTGCGTCCACAGCGAGACCTCGCCGAATATCTCATCCACATAGTCGTCATCATTCCCGTACTTGGGCGCTGAAAGAAGCATCTGCCGCATCGCTTCTCTGCCTTCGAAGTTGGCAGACATCGCCTCCAGCAGGTCCGGCATGCTGATCTTCTTCTCCTCGAAGACCAGCTTCTTTATCGCCGCCATCGAGTCGGCGACGTTCTGATGTCCCTTGTCGCACAAGCCCTTCTGAAGCTGCGGATACCTGGCCCCCCCGGCCGCATGGTCCATCCCGCGGCTGATGCAATCGTCGGTCAGGGCCGAGGTAAAAGGAAGGCTGTAGCTCTGATTGCGTACCAACCAGTACAGACGGAGGCTCTTCGCTGACACGTCCACGAAGTATTCGAACTGGCGCTTGAACGCGTTGTAAAGCTCTTCGAGCGACGAAAACGTCTTCGGGTCCCCCGTAGCGATGCCAAGCCGCTTCCCTGTTCGGGGATCGACCCCGTTACTGAGCGTCAACTCGAATATCTTGGCGGTGTTGAGCCCGATGAAGGTGTCCCACGGGGAAGCATGATTGGCCTGGGTCGTCCCACAACCTGTGGCCGCCCAATCCCTCGCCTCCTGCAGGGGAATGTGGTGCTGACCGACGAGATTCAGCAGCGCCGACTCATCGTTAAGAAAAGCGGGCATCCCGTCTCCCCGGTCCCTGACTACCTCCACCGCTTTCTTCCACAGCTCCGCGGGCATGGCCCGGTGGCAGCGAAGATACAGCGAAGGCTGCACAGTCTTCAACTGGCGCGTTACTTCAAGTATCAAGTAGGTCAGTTCGTTCGTGGCGTCCTTGCCGTCGGGTGTGACGCCGCCAATGGTCACATCCTGGGCCGTGTTTGCCTGGGCTGCCTGCTTGGCCATGTCTCCCTTGGCAACTTCCAGCTCGGCAAACTTCACCCAAAGGCAACCGAGCAGCTCCGCCGCTTCCTGCCTGGTAAGACGCCCCTCTACGAGGTCGCGCCTGTAAAGCGGGTACAGGTCCTGGTC
>JACPRR010000217.1 GCA_016189825.1 Chloroflexota bacterium | reverse complement strand
TCTATGGAGCGGACTCAGTCGACCGTCTCATGTACGACCAGACCTGTGTGCATAATCTGGCCAAGTACCTGCTGAACCGAAAGGACAGGGCCACCGCAATCGTTGCCAAGCCCTGCGATTCGCGGACGATAAACCTTCTCGTCAACGAGAAACAGATCCTCCGTGACAAGGTGTATGTAATAGGAACAACCTGCCGGGGCATGGTTGATGCGGTGTGGGATGCCGTGGGGATGAAACCGCAGGACCGCTGCTTGCGCTGCGTGTCGCCGGTACCGGTGGTCTATGATTGCCTGATTGGGGAACAGACCGAGGCCGCCGGCCTCGTGGCCCACCAGGACGTTGAGGACATGGAGCAGAAGAGCGTCGGCGAAAGGCGGCAGTTCTGGACGGAACAGTTCAGCCGCTGTATTCGCTGTCATGCCTGCCGCCAGGTATGCCCCGGGTGCTATTGCTCCGAGTGTTTCGTCGACCAACTCGACCCGACCTGGGTCGGGATACGGAAGACGGCCGCGGACAATGAAATGTGGAATACCATACGAGCTTTCCACCTGGCGGGCCGGTGCCTGTCCTGCAACGAATGTGAAAGGGCATGCCCGGTCAATATCCCGCTTGGCTTGCTCAACCGGAAGTTGGAAAAGGAGGTCGGCGAGATGTTCGGGTTCCAGGCCGGGCTCGATGCCGGGGCTGCGCCTCCCTTTTCCACTTTCAAGAAGGATGAACATTTGAAGGGTACCGAATGAGCCTGGTCATCAGCCGGGAGGACCTCAAGACCTGGCTTGATTCATTGCTGAAGGAACACACCGTCTATGCCCCCGCGGCGGTTGAAGGCGTGGTGCTTTTCCGGGCGATTGACAGCGCGAACCAGGTTGCTTACCGGCCGGGCAACGCCACAATTGGGCCGAAAGAATGCCTTTTCCCGTTGAGCCACACGTTGTTCACTGTGGAATCGAAGGACGGGGTCAGTGTTGTGCCCGCCGCCCTCGAGAGGGATGCCGTCATCTTCGGGTTGCGGCCCTGCGATGCGCAGGGGTTTGCCGTCTTCGACCTGCCCATGCTCGAGGAACCGGCGGACCAGTTCTACAAGGAGAGGCGGGAAAGGACCGCGCTTGTTGGCATTGCCTGCGCGACGGCGGGCCCGGGTTGCTTTTGCACCAGTACCGGTGGGGGGCCACAGGACCCCGGCAATCTGGATGTGATGCTTACCGAAGTCCCCGAGGGATTCATAGTCCAGGTGCAGACCGAAAAGGGGCGGCGGCTAATCCAGAGAGCGCCATTGAAGGAGTCGAGCGCCGTGGCTCCGCCGCCTCCCGAGATGCCACGTGTCCCGGCCAGCGACATAGTCAGGGCAATGCGGAAGGCGTTCAAGGACCAGTACTGGGACCGTGTGGCGGACCGCTGCACGCACTGCAACATCTGCTCCTACGTCTGCCCGACCTGCTATTGCTTTGATATGAGGGACTACCAGCAGGAAGGGAAGGTGCACCGCGTACGTAGTTGGGAAAGCTGCCAGGCGCCTGGGTTCACTAAGCTCGCCGGCGGCCACGACCCGCGGGGAGAAAAAGGCGCCAAGGTCAGGCAACGCTTCGCGCACAAGCTTTTCTACTTCCCCCAAGAGTTCGGGGGCGTGCTCGGATGCACTGGCTGTGGCAGGTGCGTCAGGCAGTGCCCGGTGAACATCGACATACGTGAGGTCATCGGCGACGTGCAGAAGATAGGAGGAGGCTGAAAAGTGCCTTCCGATGGAGCGGCGCTGTTGCCCTATGTGGCGATTGTAAAAAGTGTCAGGAGCATGACGCCCGACATAAAGCTGTTCGACCTCGAAATAGAGGACGAGGCGGTGCGCCGGCGGTTTGCCTATAAACCGGGGCAGTTCGTCTTCGTATCGGCCTTCGGCGTCGGAGAGGCGCCGTTCGGGATTGCTTCCGTCTACTCACGCCAGCCGGGCATTGAGGTTGCCGTTCGACGAGTGGGCACGGTGACATCGGCGCTCCACGAGATGGAGGCCGGCGCACGCGTGGGTATCCGCGGGCCTTACGGCAATTTCTTCCCTCTGGACGAGTACAAAGGCAAAGATATGTACATTATTGGTGGTGGGGTGGGCATGGCCCCGTTGCGGCCGGTGGTCAATAGCATACTGGGCAGGCGCCAGGAATTCGGGAAGCTGGTCGTCCTTTACGGAGCAAGGAGCCCGCAGGACCTGGCGTTCGCGGACGAGTTCGACTATTGGGCGGAGGCGCCCAACACGCGCCTGGAACTGACCGTTGACCGTGGCGACGAAGGCTGGAAAGGGAGGGTGGCGCTTATCCCCGCTGTCGTTAAGGAGCTTGCGTTCTCCGCTTCCAACTCCGTGGCCCTAATCTGCGGCCCTCCGATAATGATCAGGTTCACGCTCGTCGAGTTGAAGAAGCTATCTTTCGCAGACCACCAGATCGTAACCACCCTGGAGGCCAAGATGAAGTGCGGCATGGGAAAGTGCGCGCGTTGCAACGTTGGGGACAAGTACGTCTGCCGTCAGGGCCCGGTCTTTACGCTCGAGCAGATCGGGGATTTCATAGAAGCCTATTGAGGCCATCTCTCCTTAATCCCCTCCCACAAGGGGAGAGGAAACCCCATCTGGCGCACTACGGTCCTTTGTGGCATGCCTGGCAGATCGCGAGCGAATCGGCGAACGATGCGTGAGGCAGTGACGTTGGCAGCTTCGGCCCGACCCCGCTGACATGGCATGCGAAACAGGTCGTTCTCCCCGCGTGGTTCGCGGGGATAGGCTTCGGAGCGCCCGGGGTGGCGGTTGTCCCCAGCGGTGTCGCCACAGTTGGCCCCGGCGTGGGCGACGGCCTGGATGTGAGTGAAGGCGGTGGCGATGGTGTTGTGGCCGGGACACTGTAGTGGCAGGCGTCGCATGCGCTGCTGATGGGAATGGGCTTCGCCTCAGACGGTTTCGCGGTGAGCTTTCCGTGGCAACGGAAACAGCCGGTGTGGGTAAGGTTGTTTGTGTGGGTTTCCCAGGAGACCTGCATCTCGGGGAACACCACGTATTGCGTGAGATCGGTGAGCACCGCCTGCGCCTGCTCAATAGCAACTTTCTTCTGGGCGTACACTGCGGGATAGTCCTCCTGGTAGTACCGCGATAGGCTGGCAATCTTGCTCCGGGTCACTTCGAGGCTGGGATTGCTCACGTCCAGAGCCTCGACGCTCAACCTCTTAATGAAGGGGAGCGTGGCATCGATCCGCCCCTGATTGATCGCCTGGTCGACAAGATAGTCGGGAGAGCGGAAGATGTGTGTGGCGCGATTGTGGCAATCAATGCAATCCATGAACTTCTTCCCGGATTCGATCTTTTCCCTGGTGACCTGGTCGATGCGCCCAGGGTCGAAGTACTGGGTCTTGCCGCCGCCTGGGGCCTCGACTTCCAACCAGGCTATGGCCTGGTTTCTGGCGTCGAGAGGCAGGTACCAGATCTTGCTTGCGACGTGCCAGTGTATGTCCCGCGCGGTCCGCGGCTCGCCGCTGCCGACCCGAAAAGCCAGTTGAAACTCGTCCTTCGTGTTGGCTTCGTCGGGGGCATAGCGCAGGTATTTCTTCAGCCGGTCTTCGGAGAATTTCTGTGGCCAGTGACATTGCTCGCAGGTATCGCGCGCGGGGCGCAGGTCACGCACGGGCGTGGTAATCGGACGGGGGAACGTGTTGAACGTGGTCGCGATGAACAGCGGCACTCCACTCACTTTTGACTTGACGAAATAGGACGCGCCTGTACCAAGGTGGCTTGTGGCGCACTGTACGCGACTGTGGGGCGATACCGTGAAAGTCTTGAACTCTGGTGTCATGGGGGTGTGACAAAGCTGGCCGCAGAATTGGGCGCTATCGGTGAATTCCAGCATCTTGATGCCGCCCAGCAACAGAAGGAACATTTCGACAACCCCGGCGGCGACGATAATGAGGGTGCGCCAATTGAGCTTCTTGAATGATCCCCGGAAAGACATGTCGGTACTCATGTGCTAGTTTCGCAGTATCGTCAGGATGAAAATGATGGCCCCGACCACGAAGAAGACCGGTAGAAGCCCATAGATGAACACCGCGATCAACGGGTGCTGATCGGGGAATCCCGAGAACGAAACGAAAAGGACAAGCGCTGCTGTCAGGACAAGTACGGAGATGCCGGATTGTATCAGGCGGTCGTGCGCAACCAGGCGCCGCAGCTCTTGGACCAGTGTTTCTTGCCGCACCACGGGACCCGGAGGGGGCGCCTGGTGGGGAGGCGCCACATTGGAAGAAACCTCAGGGCTGTTCACTGGCGACCACCTCCATGGCAGCGGGTCGCTCCTCTTTCCTATCTGATTCCATGCCCGCCTTAGCCAGGATTCTATCATATTCCAGAGGGTGTTCTTCCTTGTATTTCGCGAGCGGTACGGTGCCGGTGAAGATCGATTTGTTGAATGGGAATATGCTCGGGGAAAGGTGTGCGAAGAACATGTGTACAATTACTATCCACCCCACGGCCAGGATGGCCTCGTCGCTGTGGGCTACCAGGGCAGCGGGAACGACCCAATTGGGCAGGTGGTTTGCGGCAGTTACCGGGAACATCAGTATCAGGCCCCCGCCTACCATCATGGCGAGGCCCCACCCCACCGCCCAGTAGTCGAATTTCTCTCGATAGCTGAAGCGGTCGAACTTCGCCTTTTCTTTGCTCAGGCCGAAAGTATACTTGAGGTCTTGAATAAAATCGCGGAAGTCGTTCAGGTTGGGCATCATTTTGAGCGGGAAAGGACGTTTCAGGAGGACCATAGAAATGAAGATGTAAGAGATATGGTAAAGGAAGTCTGCCGCCATAACGAGGCCGGCAACGCGATGTATCATGCGCGTATTGTCGATGCCTCCCCATACCGCGATCCACCACTGGCTAACGGCGTTGTCGGAGAACTTGAGGGGCAGGCCGGTTACTGCCAGGATGATGAACGAAGAGAACATCAGGATGTGCTGTATCCTCTGATGAACGTCGAAGCGGAGGATATAACCGGCGGTGACACGTTGGACATCCGAGGAAGCCTGTTGCGCAGTCATCGTTAGTCCTCCGATCTCTAAGCGGCCCTAGTCATCTTGCTCGCGTGAGCGCCGTATTCTGGCAGCAATGTGGCCGACGCCCCAGCGTCCGATCTCGAAACTCACCATTAGCCCGCCCACGGCGAGCACGGCCCTGGTGAAAATGTAGAAGAACCTCTCGCCCCAGTACACCGGGGGAAGGAACGAGGGGTTCGCCTCCTTGTGGCCAAGGAAGCCGCTGGCGAATGTCACGCCTGCGCCGGGGTGACATTGCTCGCAGGTCTTGGCGAGGTTCGCCATCCCCGCGACAGGCGCGCCGGGGTCATTGACTTCCATGATGTCGTGTGTGCCGTGACAGTTGGTGCAAGTGGCTTTGTTCAGAAGCTCAACTGCCAGCTTGTCCGAGGCCAGCTTCATCGCCTTCCCATGGAAGGAACGCATGTAGGACTCGTAGACCTTTTCCACGATGCCGTACTTGCTCATCAGTTGAGGGTTGTTGTGGCACTTGGCACAGGTCTGGGCGATGTTCTTGGGATAGGTGGACGCCGTTGGCTCAAGCACGCGTACCACGCTGTGAGGGTTTGAATCCGTACTGTGGCAGTCCGTACAGGTGGCGACATCCGAGTTCCCATTGGACAGCTTCTGCCCGTGTATGCTGGTAAGATGAAGCTTGTATTCATATGCGTGGCAGGTGCCGCATTTCTGGGCGAGCGACTGCTTGGTCAGGGGGGTCTGTACCTGATGTGGTTTGTCCGTGTGACACGAGGTGCAGTCGAGGTAACGGTGTGCGGAAGCGGTCAACTCATTAGCGCTCACGAAGAGAGACACGGAGCCCTGGCCGTTCTGCTTGGACAACGAGGGGCTGCTGTGACAGGCCAGGCAGTTGTTGGAATCGAGGTCGTATGCCTGCGCCGAAGTCTTGAGGTCCAGGGCCGCCGCTATCGCCAGGGCGATTCCGGCGATCACGGGCAGTAGCTTGTGCAGAGGGTGTCCGTCGAACAGTGCCTTGGGTTCCATGTCAGGCATCCTTCCGGTTTTGCCTTCCCTTCACCCATCCACGACGCATTGTTATCTTACATGTTATCGGGTTGCGTGTCAATGGCATGAGCATGCAGCACGAACGCGCCATGAACGTCCCATGGACGGAAGATACGGCGTTCTGGTTGTGGCGGTCTCGCTTGGCCTGCGCCATGGCAACTATTTGATGGTCAATAGCGGTTATGCTAGACTCACCCGGAGGCTGGCCGATATGAAGAAACGCGTCTTTTCCGGAGCACGCCCCACGGGAAGGCAGCATCTGGGAAACTACTTGGGGGCGATCAGGAACTACGTCAAGCTGCAGGATGAATATGATTGCATCTACTCAATCGTCGATCTACACGCGTTGACGACGATGGAGGAAACCGGCAGACTGCGAGACAATGTTCGTGAGATGATGCTCGATTGGCTTGCAGCAGGACTTGATCCTGAACGTAGCATTCTCTTCGTGCAGTCGCATGTGCCCGAGGTCGCAGAGTTGCATGTCCTTTTGAGCATGTTGACCCCTCTCGGCTGGCTGCTGCGAGTACCCACGTTCAAAGAAAAAGCTCGGCATCAGCCGCAAAACGTCAACTATGGCCTGGTGGGATACCCTGTCTTGATGACGTCTGATATCGCGCTCTACAAGGCGGAGGTCATACCCGTGGGCGAAGACCAGGTCCCGCACCTTGAGCTGGCGAGAGAAATCGTGCGCCGGTTTAACCAGTTGTTCGGGGCTGTTTTCCCCGAGCCCCAACCAAGGCTGACCGAATACCCGCAGCTCGTCGGTCTCGATGGTTCGCAGAAGATGAGCAAGAGCTACAACAACCAGATTGAGATCTGCGCGACTCCCGAAGAGACCCAGCACCGCGTGCTAGCCGCCGTGACCGACCCGGCGCGGCGTTTCCGAACTGATGTCGGCCACCCGGAAGTGTGCAACGTCTACGCGCTGCAACGCTTCTTCAGCGAGGCTAAGCTCGAAGAGATCGCTCGCAGGTGCCGTTGCGCCGACATCGGCTGTGTGGCGTGCAAGCACTTGCTTGCGGACGGGATCAACGAGGCGCTGGCCCCTTTTCGCGCCCGGCGGGCGGAACTTGCGGCAAAACCCGACCTGGTCGATGAAATCGCTACCGAAGGAGCCCGGCGTGCCCGTGGCATCGCCCGCGAGACCCTGCTTGAAGTCAAAGACAAGATGGGGCTTCCGATTGCCAGGTGAGTGGATGCGGTCCGATAGGGATGAGGAGCCCCGTTGAGCAGATCGGCCTCTATGGCATTCGATGTCGCTTGACGAATCGTTCGATTCTGCGCAGCGCCTCTTCAATGTCGGGGACTGCTGTCGCGTAACAGCACCGCACGAAACCCTCGCCGCAACTCCCGAAAGCTGAACCAGGAACTACGGCGACGCGCTCTTCGTTGAGCAGCTTCTCGGCGAACTGGTCAGAGGTGAGCCCGGTCGCAGCTATCGAAGGGAATGCGTAGAAAGCCCCCTTGGGCTCATAGCACGCGAGCCCGATATCGTTGAGGCCCTTGACCATGAGGCGGCGCCTCTGATTGTAGTCTTCGACCATGGCCACGACGTCATTCTCGCCCGACCGCAGCGCTTCAAGCGCGGCCATCTGTCCGACCGTCGGCGCGCAAAGCATGGTGTACTGATGGACTTTTGTCATCGCCTCGAGGATTTCTCGCGGCGCAGCCGCGTAGCCTATCCGCCACCCTGTCATGGCAAAAGCCTTGGAGAAGCCGCCAAGGAGAATACAGTTTTCCCTCGCGCCCGGAAGGCATGGGAAGGAAGTATGCTCGATGTCATAGACCAGCCTGGCGTACACCTCGTCGGAGATGACTATCAGGCCGTGCTTTGTGGCGACGTCGCAGATCGATGCCAACTCCGGGCGTGTCAGCACCGCACCCGTGGGGTTGGCGGGATACCCCATGAGGAGAGCCTTGGTGCGTACGCCTATCCGGGACTCTATGTCCGCCGCCCTGATGGCGAAACCGTTCTCAACGGTTGTCGGAACCGGCACCGGTGTTCCGCCGGCCAGGGTAACGCATGCAGAGTACGCTACGTAGCAGGGGTCGGGCATGATGACTTCATCGCCGGGGTTGAGGATTGCACGCAAGGCGAGATCGAGGGCTTCACTCACGCCCACGGTGATCAGAAGCTCGCCCTGGGGATCGTACTCGATGCTGTAAAGGCAGCGCAGGTAGTTGGCTAACTCCTTCCGCAGCTCGGGCAGTCCGTAGTTGGAGGTGTAGCTGGTGTATCCCCGCTCCAGGGAGTAAATCGCCGCCTCTCGTATGCGCCACGGGGTCACGAAGTCCGGCTCGCCGACCCCAAGAGAGATCACGCCTTCCAGCGAGGCGAGGAGGTCGAAGAATTTCCTGATGCCAGATGGTGATAGCCCGGCCACCCGGTCGGCGATGAGTTGCTTTCTGGTCCTGGTGCTATCCATGGGTTGCGGGCGCCCGTCGCCGCGTCATGGCGCGACAGCGAGGCGGTGAGACTCCTCCTTCCCATCCAGGATTTCCCCGTCTTCCTTGTAGCGCTTGAGAAGGAAATGCGTGACAGTGCCCTGGACTCCCTCGAGAGGAGACAACTTCTGTGATACGAAGTTGGCCACCTCGTGCATGCTGCCTGCTGTTACCAGCACGGCAAGGTCGTACGTGCCCGACACCAGGTATACTGAGCGGGCCTCAGCGAAGCGGTAAATCCGCTCGGCAAGTGCGTCGAACCCAACGCCCCTTTGCGGCGTTATCTTGACTTCGATGAGAGCCATGACGCGTTCGTTGCCGAGCTTCTCCCAGTTGATCACGGTCTTGTAGCGAAGTATGACGCGTTCCCTTTCCGCCTGCTCGATGGTCTCCTTCACCTCGGAGACAGGGACACCGGTCATGGTGGCGAGCTGAAGCGGGGTCGCCTTCGCGTTCTGTTCCAGCACCTTGAGTATTTTTTCGTTCATCGGGTATCCCTCACGCGCAGGAATCGGGGCCAATGCCTGGCGTCAATCCCCGCACTGTCCAAGTATCATGAAGCTCATTATAGCAAAGATCGAAGAGCCGGTTTTCTGCCGTCCTGACCACGAACCTCTTTCCCTCTGGCTCGCGGGCCGCTTTCTCGATAGCTATGACCGTGAGCTTCCCCCCAGCGAGTTGAATCGTCTCCGGCCGCTCGGCGTACGCCAGACCGGAGTAGCAGCCTACCTTGGCGTCGAATGCGTTTCTATCCCGCATGGTCCAGGCTCCCGGGTGCCGGTGCCTTCATGTTGTGCCAGGATGTCGCCTGTTCGTATGAGTGCGCGATGCGCAGCAGTACCTCTTCGCCGAATGGCTTCCCTATCAATTGCATGCCGACGGGGAGCCCGCCGGCGAAGCCCGCAGGGACAGAGATCGCGGGGACTCCCGCGATGTTTATCGGCAGAGTACAGACGTCGGCAAGGTACATTTGCACCGGATCGTCGAGCCTCTCTCCGATGCGGAAGGGCACAGTCGGCGACGTTGGAGTGACCAGTGCATCGTATTTCTGGAACGCTGCGTCGAACTCGCGCCGGATCAGGGTACGTACCTTTTGGGCTTTGAGGTAGTAGGCCTCGTAATACCCGGCGGAGAGCGCGTAGGTGCCGAGCATGATGCGGCGTTTCACTTCAGGACCGAAGCCAAACTGGCGGGTGCGTTCCATGGCCTGCCAGACGCTGCCGGCGTCCATATGGCAGTAGCCGTACTTCACACCATCGTACCTGGCGAGGTTGGCGGAGGCTTCCGAGGGCGCGATGATGTAATAGGCCGCGAGTGCGTACCTGGTGTGTGGCAGCGACACATCCCAATCGATGATCGCGCCGAGTTCCTCCAACCTGGCGACCGCCGCCCGCATGGCTGCCTCGACCCCGGCCTGCATCCCGGCCACAAAGTACTCTCGTGGCACTCCCAAACGCAGCCCGCGAATATCCCGTTCCAGGGAGCGTGTGTAGTCCGGCACACTATCTGCCACCGAAGTAGAATCGCAGGGGTCATGGCCAGCGATCACGTTCATCACCAGGGCGCAGTCGCCGACGTCTTTTGTCAGGGGGCCGATCTGGTCAAGTGAACTCGCGAAAGCGACAAGGCCGTACCTGCTGACGCGGCCGTAGGTTGGCTTGAGGCCGACGATGCTGCAGAATCCAGCAGGCTGCCTTATGCTGCCTCCGGTGTCAGAGCCGAGAGAAAAAAGGCATTCGTCGGCTGCTACCGCGACCGCGGACCCGCCGCTGCTCCCGCCCGGCACCCTGCTAAGGTCCCACGGATTGTGGGTGGGGAAAAAGGCGGAGTGCTCGGTCGAGGAGCCCATAGCGAACTCGTCCATGTTGGCTTTCCCGAGGATCACCGCGCCGGCGCCCTTCAACCTGGCGACGACGGTTGCGTCGAATGGGGGCACGAAGTTCTCAAGCATTCTCGATGAGCAGGTCGTGCGGACTCCACGGGTGCACATGTTGTCTTTGATCACCACGGGTATCCCGGTGAGCGCCGAGGTTCTCCCGCTACCGATGGCCCTGTCAGCTTCGGAGGCCTGCGCCAGGGCATCATCCGCGGTCACTGTGACCATGGCATGAAGAAGGCTGTCGGCCTGGTGCAATCGCTCCAACGCGGCCGTGGTGAGCTCTACGGCGCTTATCTGGCGGCTGCCGAGCAGGCCGACCGCTTTGCGGACGCTGAGACGGCTAAGTTCTTCTGTCATTCGCTGCCGGCTCCGAGATTGCCCTCATTCGAGGACAGGACGCACTCGGATTGAGCTCTCTTCCCGTTGGGGCGCGTTGGCCATGACTTCCTCGGAGCCGAGCGAGGGCCGCGCAACGTCTTCGCGGAACACGTTTTGAAGCGCTATGGACTGGGTGGTGGGGGGCACATCATCCGTGGCGGTCTCCTTGAGCAACTCCATGTTCTCGAGAATATTGGACAATTGCTCGCGGAGCCTCTCCTTTTCTGCCTCGGCGAGGCCGAGACGCGCCAGTAACGAAATGTGTTCCACTTCTTCTCTGCTCAGCTTCATGTGATGCACCTTTTCGAGTTGAGAGTGTTCGCATTATATAACACTGTGGAGGGCCAAGTGTAATGGGTAATGCATATTTGTCTATTCCATTTTAGGACTTCTCCATTGTTGCGTGCGTATGATTGTCATAGCGGAAAACGACGCTAAAGTTGGGAGCTGTCGAGATAACGCGAGAAAAGAATAGTCCGAGAAAGGGGATTCCCACATGAGCATCGAGGGGCTCCGGGACCTGGCGATAATCGTCGTTGCTTTCGTGGGTTCCGTGGTGCTCATAGTAAGGGCAGTTGTATATGTCTTGTTGTACAGAAGGATCACGTCCGTCCTGGGCCATCTCAGTGAGGCCTGCAGGAATCTGGAGGAAATATCTTCGCTAATAAAGGATGAGATTGCAAAACCCCTGATCCAGGTTGCATGCCTGATTCAGGGCGTGCGGCAGGGAATCGAATTGGTGAAGCAATTCATGCAGACTCGGGAAGAAGGAGGGAAACAATGAGCTCAAAGGGCTTGGGCATCGGCCTTCTGTTCGGCGCAGCCGTGGGTTTAGTGATCGGGCTGTTGTACGCTCCCCGTCCCGGACAGGAGACGAGGGAGTTGGTAAAGGAGCGGGCGCAAGAAATCTTCGGCAAGCTGAAGAGGAGCGACAACGGCAAGGTAGAGGCAGGGTCAATTCATCCGTAGCGGAAACGGATAAGGAGTAAAGGAGAGGCATCATGGACAGCAATGGCGCGAAGAATATGGGGATTGGCATACTGATCGGGGCCGCTGCCGGCATCGCGGCCGGGTTCCTCCTTGCCCCCAAGTCGGGCAAAGAGACCAGGGAGATGATTAGGGACAAGGCTGCTTCGGTCAGGGACAGGCTCTCCCGCAAGGGGGCGCAGGAGGAAGAGGAAGAGATGGCGGAAACCCGGTAGTGAGGTTCGACCTCCCCTTGCTTTGAAGTTGATCTCGCGGTGCGCCCAAGCGACAGCGCCTTACACCGGGAATGGGTGTAGCTGGTTTGCCGTTAGCTGTTAGGCTGCGCGGATAGGCGCAACCTGCAAGCAGTGCAGGTAGCCTCAATCATAGTTGTCAGTGTGAAGACCGACTCGGCCTGGTGGCCGGGTCGGTCTTCGCGTGTGCCCGCAGCTTGGTATAATAGTCGATGAGGACCAGACATGAGGATCATACTTTATACGGGCAAGGGCGGTGTCGGAAAGACGAGCCTGGCTGCCGCGACTGCAGTGCGTTGCGCCGATCTGGGGCACAAGACGATCGTGTTGAGCACGGACGTTGCCCATAGCCTGTCTGACTCCCTGGACCGAGACCTGAGCGGCGGGGAGCCGAAGAGGATCGAAGATAACCTCTGGGCGCAGGAGACCGACACTACTCATGCCATGAAGGTCCACTGGGACACCATACGGGGATGGATATCGTCACTGCTGGCATGGCGCGGCATTGACGAGATCATCGCCGACGAGATGGCTATCCTGCCCGGGATGGACGAGTTGGCCAATCTGCTCTACATTACTGACTATTACGAGTCAGGCGAGTACGATGTGATCATGGTGGACTGCGCTCCCACCGGCGAAACGCTGCGGCTGTTGAGCCTTCCGGACATATTGCGCTGGTGGATGGAGAAAGTGTTCCCTATCGGGAGGGCCGCGGTGGGTGTGCTGAGGCCGGTCGTCAAGCCATTGCTTGGCATGCCCATGCCTGGAGAGGAGGTGTTCGACGCCGAGCGCCGCCTTTTCGACCAGATAGCCAGGATGCACAGTATCCTTTCGGATCCCCATGAGTCCACGGTGCGCCTGGTGGTGAACGCGGAAAAGATGGTAATTAAAGACGCCAGGCGGACCTTCACGTATCTGAACCTGTACGGCTACTTCACCGACCTCGTCGTGTGCAACCGGTTGATACCGGATAGCGTGGAAGACAGCTACTTCGCAGCGTGGAAGCGCAACCAGGTCAAGTACCTGGAAGCGATAGAGCAGTCATTCAATCCTATTCCGGTGATGACAGCGCCCCTGTTTGATGAAGAGGTGCTCGGGATCGACCGCCTGAGAAGAATGGGACAGACGGTATTCGGCGAGAAGGATCCCGCCGAGATCTTCTACCACGGGCATGTTCAAACCATCGCGGAGAGCGATGGCACCTACGTGCTGTCCATAGTCCTCCCGTTCATCCAGAAGAGCGAGATCTCACTGTTGCGGAAGGGCGACGAGCTGGTTGTCCAGGTGGGGTCCTGGCGGCGCAACATCACGCTTCCGCGGACGCTCGTAGATATGAGCATTCAAGGCGCCAAGTTTGATAACGACAAATTGAAGATAAGCTTTATTAAGCCGGCTGTGAAATGAGTCTCACGCGATAGGAGGAACTCAGATGGGCGAGAAGATTATCGAGATCGAGCGAGAGGGGGACGCGGTAGTGGTCCGTTTTCACCGGCAGTTCATCCCACGGATGCCGGCGGGTGTTCGCCAGCACGCACGGGCCGCAGGTCGTGAGGTGCTGATGGCGTTGCGAAACATGATTGACGTGGCGGTGGAATATTCCGAAGCGAAGGACAAGGCCGC
>JACPRR010000216.1 GCA_016189825.1 Chloroflexota bacterium | reverse complement strand
GAGGAACACAGTGTTGAAGTGTCCGGGATCTGAATCAAGGAACCTCACAATCGAAGAAGTAAAGTGTCCCCATTGCGGCGAGATCGAGGAGATCTTCTCAAACGAGTTGAGAGTGAAGTGCCATAAGTGCGGGCAATGGGTGTACAAAGAGCAGGCGCCTTCTTGCATCGACTGGTGCGCGAAGGCGAAAGAGTGCATCGGCGCCGAGAAGTACCAGGAGCTGAGGGGCTTCAAGACTGAAGGCGTAGGCTCCGGCAAGTAAGCGACTGATAGACCGAGATCGGCTGGACTATCGACGAAAAGGCACAGCCGGCTGGCAAGATCGCCAGCCGGCTGTCATGGTTGATGGCCCAACTTTCAACTAGAAACCCCTATAGGGCCATGATATATTTGTGTGTCCGAGGAGGGATCGCATAGTGGTCTAGTGCGGGCGCCTGCTAAGCGCTTACCCTGGGTTTACTGGGGTCATGGGTTCGAATCCCATTCCCTCCGCCATTTCCCTCATGCCAACATACTATCTGTGGAATATCGGCTGCCAGATGAACAAGGCAGAATCGGACCAACTGGCGGAATGCCTGGACGGGGTCGGCTATCGCCGGCTTGCCCGGCCCGACGACGCTGACCTGGTATTGCTTAACACCTGTGTAGTGCGGGGCAACGCGGAGGAGAGGGTCCGGGGCGAACTCTCCCGGCTGAAGGGGCTCAAGGCTCTGAGGCCGGGGATGTCGGTTGCGGTTACCGGATGCTTCGTTGGCGGCGGCCTTGAGGAGTTGCGCGAAAGGTTTCCCCATGTCGACCTGTTCTTTCCCGCCGGCCAGGTAGCACTGTTCAGAGACTGGCTGTCCGAGAGGGTCGCGACCGGCTGCCATGGCGCCGGTGTGTCGCTATCCGCGGGGCCGGCTGCGCCTGCCGCCTACGTGCCCATCATACGCGGGTGCAACAACTTCTGCTCGTATTGCATCGTGCCCTACCGGCGTGGACGGGAGATCAGCCTTTCTCCGGAAGAGGTTGTTGCGCGGGTGCAGGACCTGGCAGGCCGCGGCGCCAGAGAGGTGACGCTGCTGGGCCAGAATGTGAACTCATACGGGAAAGACCTGCTAAGCCGGGCTGACCTGACGGACCTTCTTGCCCAGGTCAACGGCGTCCCTGGCATCGAGCGCATACGGTTTCTAACCAGCCATCCCAGGGACGTCGATGAGAAATTTGTGGACGCGATGGCCCGCCTGGACAGAGTCTGCAAGTGGATAAGCCTGCCGGTGCAGGCAGGGGACGACAGGGTGCTCCAGGCCATGAGGCGCGGATATACCGTCGAGGAGTACCGAAGGCTGGTGAAACGGATGCGGGCACGCATCCCCGGCCTGGCGTTAAGCACGGACGTCATCGTCGGATTCCCCGGGGAAACGGAAGCTGATTTCGGGCGCACCGTGGCGCTGTTGTCTGAGTTGAGGTTCGACACCGTCCATGTCGCCGCATACTCGGTCCGGCCGGGCACACTTGCCGCGAGGACGATGCCTGACGACGTGTTGCCGGAGCAGAAGGGGCGCCGCTTGCAAGAAATTGAGGAAATGCAGGAACGCATCAGCGCGGAGTTGAATTCCAGTCTCGTCGGCAAACGGGTTGAGGTGCTGGTCGAGCGTCGCGCGAAAGGGAAATGGGAGGGGCGGACTCGGACCAACAAGCTGGTCTTCTTCTCTGATGCCGGCGAGTGGACTGGCCGCCTCGCGGACGTCGAGGTAACGAGCGCCAGCCCCTGGTCGCTGCAGGGCAAAGTGGCCCTGAGAACAGAGGTAGGAGCGAGATGATTTCCGGACGGAAGTCGGCCGTGATCGAGCGGCCTGAAGCGGAGCGGGAGGCGCTGCGCAGCCAGATTCTGGAGCTGAAGGCGCAGATGCGGGCGGTTATCGTCGCCCACAACTACCAGCATCCAGAGGTCCAGGACATCGCTGACTTCGTCGGCGACTCGCTCGAACTGGCCCGTAAGTCGACCGAGCTGGAGGCGCAAGCTATTGTCTTTTGCGGTGTGCATTTCATGGCCGAGACCGCGGCTATTCTCAACCCTGACAAAAAGGTTTACTTGGCGCACGGGACCGCAGGATGTCCAATGGCGGATATGATCGATGGGAATGAGCTCAGGGAGTGGAAGGCCCGGTATCCGGGCGCCGCGGTCGTCTGCTATGTGAACACTACCGCAGAGGTGAAAGCCGAGAGCGACATCTGCTGCACATCGGCGAATGCGGTGAAGGTAGTTGAATCTGTGCCGCAGAGCGAGGTCGTGTTCGTTCCTGATGAGAACCTGGGCAAGTTCGTCGCCGCTCGAACCAAGAAGAATGTCACTATTCATCCCTATCCCGGGTACTGTGTGACTCATGCGCGACTCAACGCCGAGCAGGTGAAGCTGGCGAGGAGCCTGCATCCGGACTCGCCGGTTGTGGTGCACCCCGAATGCAAGCCTGAGGTGGCGGCGCTGGCTGACCAGGTGCTCAGCACCTCTCAGATGGTCCGTTACTGCAAGGAAAGCAACGCCAGCAGCTTCCTCATTGGCACGGAAATGGGCATACTGCACCGCATGCGCAAGGAGGCCCCGGGGAAGGAGTTCTTCCTGGTTTCGAACAGCCTCATCTGCCCGAATATGAAGAAGACCACGCTTGACAGCATTCTCGAAACCATGCGCTCGGGCCGGAACGAGGTCATCGTTCCCGAGGACGTACGTCTCAGGGCCAGGCGCGCTGTTGACCGCATGCTTGCGATAGTATAGTCTGCGGCACGGGGGGACCATGGCCACGTACGACTATGTCATAGTAGGCAGCGGCATTGCCGGGCTCTACACTGCCTTGCTCGCCAAAGAGAAGGGCAAGGTTCTCATCGTTACCAAAGGGAGCATTAGCGACTGCAACACCCGGCACGCCCAGGGCGGCATAGCAGCGGCCATCGGCGAGAACGATTCGCCCGACCTCCACTACAAGGATACTATTGCCGCCGGCGCGGGACTTTGCGATCAGGAGGCGGCCCGCATACTGGTGGAGGAAGGCCCGCACCGCATTGCCGATCTCATCAACTTTGGCGTACCGTTTGACACCACAGATGGCCGGATAGCGCTCACGAAGGAAGCGGCTCATACTGTTTCCCGCATCCTCCATGCCGGCGGCGACGCCACAGGCGAGCACATTGAGGTGACGCTCAGCCGGCGCGTAATGTATTCGACAGTCAGCGTTCTCGAGTACTGCCTGGCCACCGACGTCCTGGTCGAGAGGGGGCGCGTGAAAGGCGTTCGCGCGCTGGACCTCAGGGGAGGCTCGGTGGAGGAGTTTGAGTGTCGAAACGTAATCCTGGCTACGGGTGGCGCGGGACGGCTTTTCAAGCACACCACGAATTCAGAAGTCGCAACTGCTGACGGCACGGCGCTGGCGTACAAGGCAGGCGCGGAGATCACGGATGTCGAGTTCTTCCAGTTCCATCCCACCGCGCTCCGGCTGCCTGGAGTGGCGCCATTCCTGATCTCGGAGGCCGTGCGCGGTGAGGGGGGCCTGCTGCGCAATGTCGATGGGTACCGCTTCATGCCCGACTACGATTCCAGGGCAGACCTTGCGCCGAGAGATATTGTGGCGCGCGCTATCCAGCGGGAGATGAAGAAGACGAATAGCGACCGCGTTTTCCTGGACGTGACCCACCTCCCCGCACAAACCATTCTCACCAGGTTTCCGCACATCTACCAGTTCTGTATGGACCACGGACTGGACATAACGAAGGGCCTCGTGCCTGTGGCGCCCGCCGCACACTACATGATGGGCGGTGTTCGCACCAATGTATGGGGTGAGACCAACATCCAGGGACTGTTCGGCGTTGGTGAAACGGCATGCACCGGAGTGCACGGGGCTAACAGATTGGCTTCGAACTCGCTGCTCGAGGTGCTGGTGTTTGCAAGGCGCATCATAGAAAGGTCATCCGCCAGGAAGCGACAATCGTCTGCTGCCGCCTGGGACGGTGAGTACCAGGAAATGCCTGATAGGAAGCCGATCGGGGCGGTCCCAGCAGGCGGGCTTTCCTCGCTCCAATCCATGTTGTGGGATAACGTGGGCATTGTGCGCTCGTGCGATAGCCTGGCGGGGGCTGCCTGCGTGCTCGCCACCTGGTGGAAGGACTTGCCCCCGGCCACTGACCGCCCTTCCTATGAGCTCTGCAACCTCGTGCTCGCCGGCAGATTGATGACCGAGGCAGCGCTGGCGCGCCAGGAAAGCAGGGGCGCGCATTTCCGCACTGACTACCCGAGGCCTTCGAAGCGCTGGCTTCGCCACATCGCGTTCCGCAAGTCATCATGACCGGTCGAACGGGAGGCGCAATGGACTATTTCGATATCCAGGTAGAGAAGATCGTCGAGCGCGCACTTGAGGAGGACCTTGGCTGGGGGGACGTCACCACCGACAACCTCATTCCAGAAGACGCCAGGGCTGAAGGGACCGTTGTGACCAGAGACGAAGGGAAAGTGTGCGGCGTCGGCGTGATCGAGATGGTGTTTAGCCGGGTCGACCCCGAGACGCAGGTCCAGGTAGTCAAAGAGGACGGCGAGGACATGCACCCGGGCGATGTCATCGCCCGGGTGCAAGGTAGCGCCGGGAGCTTGCTCAGGGCTGAGCGGGTGGCGCTCAATTTCATGCAGAGGATGAGCGGCATTGCCACGGTGACGGCCCGCTACGTCGATGCCGTGCGTGGGCTGCCGGTGCGCATTGCTGACACACGCAAGACGGCGCCCGGACTGCGCGTCCTCGACAAATACGCCGTAAGGATGGGTGGTGGACTGAACCACCGGTTGCACCTCGGAGACGGTGTTCTCATCAAGGACAACCACCTTGCTTTGATGGGCTTGGGCGGGGGCAGATTAAAGGAGGTCGTGTCGCGGATGCGCCGGCACTCACCGCGCATACTCAGTGTCGAGGTGGAGGCGAAAAGCGTCGAAGAAGCGCGCGCAGCGGCCGAGGCCGGGGCAGATATCATCTTGCTTGACAACATGGATGCCGGCACTATGAAAGCGGCAGTGGACGCCATTGCCGGTCGGGCGCTGATCGAGGCGTCCGGCGGCATGAGCCTCGAACGAGTGCGGAGCGTGGCGGAAACTGGGGTTGATTTCATCTCCGTCGGCGCTCTGACGCACTCAGTGCGTGCAATGGATATTGCTCTCGACATCAGGCCCGCGTAAGCGAACAGCCACTAAACAAGCGAACTAAGTGATGTTGCATACCTAAGGGTGGCACAGGCGTCAGCCTGTCTCAAAATTCATATCAAGATAGGGGGCGAAACGATAGCTATCTATAGCTATCTGAGGTAAAATGGCATCAGCGAGCTTTGAGGTGAGACGTAGATGCCAGTTTACCCATTGAATCGTGAAAAGACCTGGTTGTTGCCGCCCACTCTGGATGAACTGATACCAGCGGATCATCCGGCCCGTTTCGTAGCTGTGTTTGTGGACGGGCTAGAGCAGAGCTTTTGGGCGGAGATGGAAGTCAGTTTGGATGGAGATCCGCTAGGGGCTCCGTCTTATCATCCGAGGGCGATGTTGGGCGTGTGGCTGTATGGTTTTATGACGGGCACGCGTTCATCGAGGAAACTAGAGGCGGCCTGTCGAGATCAGATGCCCTATTTGTGGCTCACCGGATGGCAGCGTCCGGATCACAACAGTCTGTGGCGGTTCTACAGAGCCCACCGCAAGTACATGCGGAGCATTTTCAAGCGGTCGGTGCGGACTGCTGTGAAACTGGGACTGGTGGATATGGCAGTTCAAGCGGTAGATGGTACGAAGGTAGTAGCGAATGCAGCCAAGAAGCGCACCTATACTGAGGCGCAGTTGGAGGAACTCCAGGAGAAGACCGAGGCAGCGATAATAGAACTCGAAGCGCTGAATGAGGCGGGCGCTGAGCTTCCGCCGGCACATCTTCCGAAGGAGCTAGCCGATAAGGACCGGCTGCTAGGTCAGGTG
>JACPRR010000215.1 GCA_016189825.1 Chloroflexota bacterium | reverse complement strand
TTCGCCTGTTCCAGGAGTCCATCGTCTATGGCCAGATTGGTTGGCATTTCATTCCCTCCTCAAATGCTCAGCTCAATCCTACACAGCAGCATGTGTGGCGTCAAGAGTGAGGTGCAACGCGGAGCCATGCGGAGAGGGCGGATTCTGTCCCGGGAGGCATGACCCGATCACTCGCTACGGGTTTGCGAATGACTTGAAGACGAGCACGCCGTTAACCCCTCCGAAGCCGAAGGAGTTTGACAGCACGGTGTTGATCCTGGCGTTACGAGCCTTGTTGGGCACGTAGTCCAAGTCGCAATCGGGATCGGGGGTCTCGTGGTTTACCGTGGGTGGAATGATGCCATCTAAAATGCTGAGGACAGAGTATGCCGCCTCGATCGCCCCCGAGGCGCCCATGGTGTGGCCGAGCATAGACTTATTCGAGCTTACCGGGATACTCAAGGCACGTTCGCCGAACACGGCCTTGATGGCCTCGGTCTCAGTTGAATCGTTCAACTTCGTCGACGTTCCATGCGCGTTGATGTAGTCGATGTCGCCCGGACTCAGGCCCGCGTCCTGCAAAGCCAGCCTCATGCAGCGGGCTGCGCCTTCGCCTCCGGGCGCCGGAGATGTCACATGATAGGCATCGGCGGTGGCGGCGAACCCGATGATCTCGGCGTAGATCCGCGCCTCGCGGCGGATGGCGAACTCAAGGGCCTCGATCACCAGCATCCCTGCTCCCTCGGAGGGTACGAAGCCATCGCGTTCGCCATCGAATGGCCTGCTCGCCTTTTCAGGGTCTTTCTTTCGCCCCGTGGTTGCTCCCATAACGCCGAAACACTGGTAGAGAGGAGGCATCAGCGCCGCCTCGGCGCCGCCCACAAGCATTACATCGGCGGCCCCTTGCCGTATGAGCCGGCATCCATCGCTGATGGCGTGCGTTCCGGCTGCGCAGGCCGTAGTAGGACTGGAGTTGGGCCCTCTGGCGTGGAACCGCATGGCGACCTGCCCCGCGGCCATTCCGGGCAACATCATCGGGACCAAGAACGGGGATATTTCCTCGCGGCCACCGTTCCGGTACTGGTCCTGTCCGGCCAGCGCGCTTGCGATTCCTCCGAAAGCCGTGCCGATGATGACGCCGGTGCGTTCGCCGATCGCGGGGGTCACACTCAGGCCGCTGTCGTCTATCGCCATCTGGGCTGCAGCAAGGGCGAACTGCTGGAAGCGGTCGGTCCTGCGCGCCATCTTGTCGGATAGGAAATCGCTGGCTGTGAAGTCCCGCACCTCTCCGCCAACCTGGGTGCGCATGCGGTGGCAATCGAACCTGGTCAAGTGCCGGACCCCCGACTTCCCGGCGCACAGAGCGCGCCAGGTCTCCCTGGCGCCGAGACCCAGGGGGTTCACCGTGCCCAGGCCGGTAATGACGACTCTTCTTCTTGTACTCATCGCAACAGCAACCAACAGTTTACCACCTGTGTCAACACTCCGTGCGCCACCGCGGGGGATGCGGCTTTTGTTGATGCGCCGGATGGCGCGCTTTATAATCCGCTGACCAGCAGGAGAGGCAATGTTATTTCTTGGGCATGTGGGGATAACACTTGGCGCCGGATGGGCCTTCCAGGCCGCGGGCAGGCGCGGAGGTGATGGAGCGCGGGGCCTCCGCGCGGTGGGGAACCGGCTTGACCTGCGATGGCTTATGGCAGGCTCGATGCTGCCTGACGCAATCGACAAGACGCTTATGCTCGCCTTTCCAGCCAGTGCGGTAGGCAGCGGGCGCACCATCGCTCATTCCCTGCTGTTCGTGGTAGTAGTCCTACTGGTTGGACTCACCTTGCGGTCCCGGGCGAAGGCCGTGCTCCTGACCGTGGGCGCTGCCTCGCTCGGGCATCTGGCGCTCGACAGCATGTGGAACATGCCGCACACACTGCTGTGGCCGGCACTGGGATGGAGCTTCGAGCCCCTACACGTTGGTGACTTTGTGGGGCGGATACTCCATGGGCTGGAGACCAGTCCTGCGGTGTACATCCCGGAGGCGCTGGGCGCCGCTATCTCCCTGGCGTTCGCAGCGAGGCTTCTTTTGGCCCGCAGAGTCAGGCGGTTCCTCCTGGCAGGGAGTATCTGACGCTGGTGCGAGAGCGGAGCAGCCCGAAGTTGGCAATCAGCGAAATCCTGATCCCGGGGTCAGTCTTGTGCTGACGGGGCAAGCGTGGTATTATAGGCTCGGCTTTTAGGTCACGTTGTCACTTTCGCTTGACATAAAGGAGACGGGCATGACCAGGGCAAGTAGAGAGACCGCCTGGCGTTCGGGTGCCAGGATAGCCGTTGGGGCGGTCGCGGCGGTGGTGGTGTTGCTTTTCGCGGTGCTCATGTCCATCCCGGCCAAAGCTGTTTCCGTTGTCGTAACCCCAACGCCCGCAAGTATCGTGCGAGGCGGGTCGGTAACCTTCAATGTATCTGTTGCCATAGCCTCGGGCGAACGCATTCCCATTAACGGCGTATCTTTGAAGCTATATTCTGACTCCTCGCGCGCGACTCATCTGACAGGCTCACCCTATCTTTCACCCCGCGCCATGAGCTTCGTTTCCGGGACGCCCAGCACCGGTCGGGGCTACGGCTATGGCTACGGGTACGATTCTGGCGAAGGTCAAGGGTACTATTTCTTCAGAGGCTACGGGTACATGGGTCCTGGCCTGGGCTATGGCTATGGCTCTGGCTATGGCTATGGCTACGGAGGTGGTGTCACCCTGGTGTACCGGGTCACAATTGACACATCAGCTTCATGGGCCGTGGGCACGTACTACGTCAAGGTGGAAGTTGATTCGGGGACTCATTCGTTTGATGCGACTTCATCGTTTGCGGTGACGGAGCCAGTATTTGGCGGCGGTGGCGGCGGTGGCATAGTGACAACTACCACGCCGACAACGACGCCGACGACCACGACGACAACGCCGACCACGACCACGCCGACAACGACGCCGACGACCACGACGACAACGACGACCACGACCACGCCGAAGCCGACGACAACGACGCCGACTACGACCACGCCGAAGCCGACGACAACGACGACAACGCCGACTACGAC